>NZ_JBDYKJ010000062.1:0-29877 GCF_040012395.1 Nocardioides sp. 31GB23
CACCCCGCCCCAGCGCCCCGACCAGCGTCGTGGTCGTCGACGACCACGCGATGTTCCGCTCCGGCGTGCGCGCCGAGCTCGCCGCGGTCGGGGCCGGTGTCGTCGAGGTGGTCGCCGAGGCCGCCGACGTCGACGAGGCGGTGCGGGCGGTCGCCGAGCACGCCCCCGACGTGGTGCTGCTCGACGTGCACCTGCCCGGCGGCGGCGGGGTCGAGGTGATGCGCCGCGACCGCACCGGCACGACCCGCTACCTCGCGCTCTCGGTCAGCGACGCCGCCGAGGACGTCATCGGCACCATCCGCGGCGGCGCCCGGGGCTACGTCACCAAGACCATCACCGGCCCCGAGCTCGTCGACGCCGTACGCCGCGTGGCCGACGGCGACGCGGTCTTCTCGCCGCGCCTGGCCGGCTTCGTCCTCGACGCCTTCGCCGGCACGTTCGCGGTCGCCGAGGTCGACGAGGACCTCGACCGGCTCACCGAGCGCGAGCGCGAGGTGATGCGCCTGATCGCGCGCGGGTACTCCTACCGCGAGGTCGCCGGTGAGCTCTTCATCTCCGTCAAGACCGTCGAGACCCACATGTCGAGCGTGCTGCGCAAGCTGCAGCTCTCCTCGCGCCACGAGCTGACCCGGTGGGCCTCCGACCGTCGCCTGCTTTGACGGGTGGGGGAGGATCGGCCCCATGCGATTCACGACTCTCGGACACAGCGGCTGCGCCGTCTCCCGCCTCTGCCTCGGCACGATGACCTTCGGCGCCGAGACCGACGAGGCCGGCTCCCACGAGCAGCTCGACGTCTTCCTCGAGGCCGGCGGCACGCTCGTCGACACCGCCGACGTCTACACCGCCGGCACCTCCGAGGAGATCATCGGCCGCTGGCTGGCCGACCGGCCGGCCGACGTCACCGACCGGGTCGTGCTGGCCACCAAGGCGCGCTTCCCCATGGGCGCCGACCCGCAGGGAGGCGGATCCTCCGCGCGTCACCTGACCCGGGCCCTCGACGCCTCGCTGCGCCGGCTCGGGGTCGAGGCGGTCGACCTCTACCAGGTCCACGCGTGGGACCCGTTCACGCCGCTGGAGGAGACCCTGCGCACCCTCGACGGGTTCGTGCGCTCGGGGCGCATCCGCTACTACGGCCTCTCCAACTTCACCGGGTGGCAGCTGACGAAGGCCGTGCACACCGCGCGGCGCCTGGGCCTGGCCGAGCCGGTCACCCTGCAGCCGCAGTACAACCTCGTGGCCCGCGAGGTCGAGTGGGAGATCGTGCCCGCCGTGCTCGACGCCGGCATGGGGATGCTGCCGTGGGGGCCGCTGGCCGGCGGCTGGCTCACCGGCAAGTACACCCGCGACGAGCGGCCCACCGGCGCGACCCGGCTGGGGGAGGACCCCGGTCGCGGCATGGAGGCGTGGGAGCGCCGCGGCACCGAGCGCACCTGGACCATCGTCGACGCCGTACGCCGCGTGGCCGACCAGGCGGGCGCCTCGCCGTCGCAGGTGGCGCTGGCCTGGCTGCGCGAGCGCCCCGGCGTCAGCTCGACGATCCTCGGCGCGCGCACCACCGAGCAGCTGCGCGCCAACCTGGCCTCGATCGACGTCGTGATCGACGACGACGCCACCGCGCTGCTCGACCGCGCCAGCGACCTGCACGCGGCCGACTACCCCTACGGCGAGCTGGGGCAGGACCAGCGCTCACGCACCCTGGGCGACGCCTAGGATCACCGGCGTGGACACCCTTCGCCTGATCCTGCTGTTCGTGCACGTCCTGGGCTTCGCCGCCCTCATCGGTGGCGCCCTGGCCCAGGCCGGCCCCGGCCCCAAGCGCGTCAACGCCGCCATGCGCGACGGCGCCGGCACCGCCTTCGTCGCGGGCCTGGCGCTCGTCGGCGTGCTCGAGGCCGGCGACGCCGACGTCGACCACGCCAAGATCGCGGTCAAGCTCGTCGTCGGCCTCGCGGTGCTCGGGCTGGTGATGGCCAACGTGCGCAAGGAGCAGGTCTCGCAGGCGCTGTGGGCCGGTGTGCTGGGGCTCAGCGTGCTCAACGTGGCCGTCGCGGTCTTCTGGTCCTCCGCCCACGTGTGAGGGGTCGGCCCCACGGTCTGCCCCACCTGTTGGGGTGAGGTCGGGGCTCGTAGGGTCCGGCAGGTTCAAAGACCTCGGGACCCTTCTGTGGGGCGCCCCCGCTCCCCGGCGTCGGCGGCTCGACGTGCCACGGGTGGGATCGGTTCGACCTGAGGTCACTGCTGAGATCCCCTGAGGCGCCGAACCCCCGAGGAGTGCCGTGCCCGACCTGTTCATCGACGGAACCTGGTGCGACGCCGCTGACGGCGCCACCCGCGACATCCACTGCCCCGCCGACGGCCGCCACGTGGCGACCGTCTCCGAGGGCGGGGAGAAGGACGCGGTCGCGGCGGTCGTCGCCGCCCGCAGCGCCTTCGACAACGGCCCCTGGCCCCGTACTCCCGCGCCCGAGCGGGCCGCGCTGCTGCACCGCCTGGCCGACCGGCTCGAGACCGACAAGGACGAGGTCGCGCGTTTGGAGTCGCTCGACACCGGCAAGCGCTTCGTCGAGTCGCAGATCGACGTCGACGACATCGTCTCGGTATTCCGCCACTTCGCCTCCCTGGCCCAGGCCGAGGCCGGACGCGTCGTCGACACCGGCATGCCCGACGTGGTCAGCCGGGTCGTGCACGAGCCGATCGGCGTCTGCTCGCTCATCACGCCGTGGAACTACCCGCTGCTGCAGACGTCGTGGAAGGTCGCGCCCTGCCTGGCCGCGGGCAACACGTTCGTGCTCAAGCCCAGCGAGCTGACCCCCTCGACCGCGATCTGGCTGGTGCGGGCGCTGAGCGACGTCGGCCTGCCCGACGGCGTGGCCAACCTGGTGCTCGGCGCCGGCGACCGGGTCGGGCCGACCCTGACCGAGGCCCCCGAGGTCGACCTGGTCTCCTTCACCGGCGGCGTCGTCACCGGGCGCCGGATCATGGCCTCGGCCGCGCCGACGGTCAAGAAGGTCGCGCTCGAGCTCGGCGGCAAGAACCCCAACATCGTCTTCGCCGACGCCGACCTCGACGCGGCCATCGACAACGCCCTCACCGCGATCTTCCTCGACTCCGGGCAGGTCTGCTCGGCCGGCGCCCGGCTGGTGGTCGAGGACACCGTCCACGACCGGGTCGTCGACGAGCTGGTGCGCCGCGCCGGGCTGATCCGCCTCGGTGGGCCCTTCGACGACGACGCCGAGACCGGCCCGCTGATCAGCGCCGCCCACCGTGAGAAGGTCGAGGCCTATGTGGCGGCCGGCCTCGCCGAGGGCGCCACGCTGCGCGTCGGCGGCGCCCGGCCCGAGGGGGCGGCGTACGAGGAGGGGTTCTACTACCTGCCCACCATCCTCGACGACTGCTCCGCCGACATGTCGTGCGTGCAGGAGGAGAGCTTCGGGCCGGTGCTGACCGTGGAGCGCTTCACCGGTGCCGACGCCGACGCCCGCGAGGAGGCGGCCGTCTCGATCGCCAACGACACCGTCTACGGCCTGGCCGGCGCGGTGTGGACCAGCGACGCCGGTCGCGCCGAACGGGTCGCCGGCCGGCTGCGCCACGGCACCATCTGGATCAACGACTACCACCCCTACGTCGCCCAGGCCGAGTGGGGCGGCTACAAGCAGAGCGGCACCGGGCGCGAGCTCGGCATCGCCGGGCTCGAGGAGTACCGCGAGACCAAGCACATCTGGCACAACACCCGGCCGGCCCGCGCCGGCTGGTTCCCGGACCACGGAGAGGACCAGGCGTGAGCAGCAAGAGGTACGACTACGTCATCGTCGGCGGTGGCTCGGCGGGCTCCGCCCTGGCCAACCGCCTCTCCGCCGACCCCGCCACCAGCGTGCTGGTGCTCGAGGCCGGCCGCAACGACACCAAGCTCGACCCGTTCATCCACATGCCGGCCGCGCTGCCCTACCCGATCGGCAACCGGCTCTACGACTGGAAGTACGAGTCGGAGCCCGAGCCGCACATGGGCGGGCGGAAGATCTACCACGCCCGCGGCAAGGTGCTCGGCGGGTCGTCGTCGATCAACGGGATGATCTTCCAGCGCGGCAACCCCTCCGACTACGAGCGCTGGGCCGCCGAGGCCGGGATGCAGGAGTGGGACTACGCCCACTGCCTGCCCTACTTCAAGCGGATGGAGACCTGCACCGCCGGCGCCGACGCCTGGCGCGGCGGCTCCGGCCCGCTGGTGCTCGAGCGCGGCCCGGCCAGCTCACCCCTCTTCGGCGCGTTCTTCGAGGCCGTGCAGCAGGCCGGGCACCCGCTGACCGACGACGTCAACGGCTACCGGCAGGAGGGCTTCGCCAAGTTCGACCGCAACGTGCACCGCGGGCGGCGCCTGAGCGCCAGCCAGGCCTACCTGCACCCGGTGATGAACCGCAAGAACCTCGACGTGCAGACCCTGGCCATGGTCACCGGGCTGCGCACCCAGGGCAACCGGGTCACCGGCGTCGACTACGTGCGCGGCGGCCGGCTCAAGCGCAGCGTCGAGGCCGGCGAGGTGATCCTGTGCGGTGGCGCGATCAACTCCCCGCAGCTGCTGCAGCTGAGCGGCATCGGCCCCGCCGACCACCTGCGCTCGCTGGGCATCGACGTGCTCGCCGACCTGCCCGGGGTGGGCGAGAACATGCAGGACCACCTCGAGGTCTACATCCAGCACGCCGCCAAGCAGCCCGTCTCGATCGCGCCGTGGCTCAAGCACCGCCACAAGCCGCGCATCGGCGCCGAGTGGCTCTTCGGCCGCAAGGGTGTCGGCGCCTCCAACCACTTCGAGGCCGGCGGCTTCATCCGCAGCAACGACGAGGTGGCCTACCCCAACCTGATGTTCCACTTCCTGCCGATCGCGATCCGGTACGACGGCTCGCAGCCGGCCGCCGAGCACGGCTACCAGGTGCACATCGGGCCGATGTACTCCGACGTGCGGGGCAGCCTGCGCATCCGCAGCCGCGACCCGATGGAGCACCCGGCGCTGAAGTTCAACTACCTCTCCACCGAGCGCGACCGCCAGGAGTGGATCGAGATGGTGCGCGCGGCGCGGCACATCCTCGAGCAGCCGGCCTTCGCGGCGTTCTCCGCGGGCGAGATCTCGCCCGGACCCTCGGTCAGCACCGACCAGGAGATCCTCGACTGGGTCGCCGAGGACGCCGAGACCGCGCTGCACCCCTCGTGCACCGCCAAGATGGGCACCGACGACATGTCGGTCGTCGACCCGGCCACGATGCGGGTGCACGGCGTCGAGGGCCTGCGCGTCGTCGACGCCTCGGTGATGCCCTTCGTGACCAACGGCAACATCTACGCCCCGGTGATGATGCTCGCCGAGAAGGCCGCCGACCTGATCGCCGGCAACGAGCCGCTGGCCCCGCTCGAGGTGCCCTACTACAAGCACGGGGCGGGCATGCCGCTCTACCCCGAGGGCGACCCGCGCAACGACGCGGCGCCCGGCACCGTCAAGGGCAGCAGCCAGCCCGCCGGGACCATGGGGGGCCAGCGATGAGCACCGACACCGCCGGCCCCGCCGGACAGCTCGACCCCGTCCCGCCGGGCGAGCCCGCGGCCCGCATCAACCTGCCGGTCTTCGTGCCCTCGGCCGTCGTCGCGCTCGCGGTGACCGTGTGGTGCGTCGCGACGCCCGACCACGCGCTGAGCACCCTCGAGAGCGTCGTGGCCTGGGTCTCGACGTGGTTCGGCTGGTTCTACATCGCCTTGACCACCGCGGTGCTGGTCTTCGTCATCTACCTCGGGCTGTCGCGCTACGGCTCGGTGCGGCTGGGCCCCGAGCACTCCAAGCCGGAGTTCTCCACCGGGGCGTGGGCCGCGATGCTCTTCGCCGCCGGCATCGGCACCGACCTGATGTTCTTCGCCGTCTACGAGCCGGTCACCCAGTACCTCACCCCGCCCTCCATCGAGGGCAGCACCGTGACCGCGGCCCGCGAGGCGACCGTGTGGACGCTGTTCCACTACGGCATCTCCGGGTGGGGCATGTACGCGCTGATGGGCATGGCCCTGGCCTACTTCGCCTACCGGATGCACCTGCCGCTGGCGGTGCGCTCGGCGCTGTTCCCGCTGATCGGCAAGAAGGTCGACGGGCCGATCGGGCACGCCGTCGACACCGCCGCGGTGATCGGCACCATCTTCGGTGTCGCGACCTCCCTGGGCATCGGCGTGGTCAGCCTCAACGTCGGCCTCGACGTGGTCTTCGGCGTGCCGCAGGGCCTGGCCACCCAGAGCGCCCTGATCGTGCTGGCGGTCGCGATCGCCACCGTCTCGGCCGTCAGCGGCATCGAGAAGGGCATCAAGCGGATCTCCCAGCTCAACGTCATGCTGGCGATCCTGCTCGCGGTCTACGTGCTGGTCACCGGCCGCACGGCGTACCTGCTCAACGCGCTGGTGCTCAACGTGGGCGACTACGTCCGGCTCTTCCCCGACATGACGATGCAGACCTTCGCCTACGAGGACACCGGCGACTGGATGAGCTTCTGGACGCTCTTCTTCTGGGCCTGGTGGATCGCCTGGGCCGCCTTCGTCGGGCTCTTCCTGGCCCGGATCTCGCGCGGTCGCACCATCAAGGAGTTCGTGGCCGGCACCATGATCATCCCGTTCAGCTACATCCTGATGTGGGTGGCGATCTTCGGCAACGCCGCGATCGGCGAGATCCGCAGCGGCAACACCGACTTCGCCGAGGCGGCGGCCGAGGCCGTCGACCCCTCGGAGGGCCTGTGGTCGCTGCTGCAGGAGTACCCCGCCTTCCCGGTGGTCGCCTCGCTGGCGATCCTGGTCGGGCTGCTCTTCTACGTGACCTCGGCCGACTCGGGCGCCCTGGTGATGGGCAACCTGACCTCGCGGCTGCGCACCGTCAACGACGACGCCACCTCGGGCCTGCGGGTCTTCTGGGCCGTCGTGACCGGCGCGCTCACGCTGGCCATCCTGGCCGCTGGCAACATCTACGCCCTGCAGTACGCCACCGTCATCGTCGGGCTGCCCTTCGCGTTCGTGATGATCGTGGTGATGTGGGGGCTCTACCGGGCCCTGGCCGTCGAGGGCCACATGGTCGACAGCCGGCGCTCGGCCCTGCCGGGCGCGCTGTCGAGCCGCACCACCGCCCCCGACCCGCGTCGCCACGTGCCCTGGCAGGCCCGGATGCGCAGGGTGATGACCTTCCCGAGCGGCGAGCGCGTCGAGGAGTTCGTCTCCTCGGTGGTGGTGCCGGCCCTCGAGGAGGTCGCCGGGGAGCTGCGCGAGCAGGGCGTGGGCGCCGAGGTGGTCTCGGTCGTCGACGAGCACGGCGAGGGCGCGATCGAGCTGGTCGCCGACGTGGGCGCCGAGCTGGCGTTCCACTACAAGGTGCAGCGGCGCACGGTGCCGATCCCGGCGTACGGCGGCTGGGCGCCGCGCGGCAACGAGGTCTACTGCCGGCTCGAGGTGCACCTGCGCGACGGTGGCCAGGACTACGACGTGATGGGCTACACCCAGACCCAGCTCATCGACGACGTGCTCGACCAGTACGAGCGGCACCTGGAGTTCCTGCGCCGTGCCGACGGCGCCGGTCTGTAGCCGCCGCGACGGTGCCGGGCCGATCAGCAGAGGTGGTGCACCTCCTGCAGGTGGTAGGTCGGGGTGTCGAGCCCGGCATGCCGGGCCTTGAGCTGCAGGGCCAGGTAGAGCGAGTAGTGCCGTGACTGGTGCAGGTTGCCGCCGTGGAACCACAGGTGCGGCTGCTGCGTGGGCTTCCACATGTTGCGCTGCTCGCCCTCCCACGGGCCGGGGTCCTTCGTGGTGTCGGAGCCCAGCCCCCACACCTTGCCGACCCGGTCGGCGACCTCCTGGCTGATCAGATCGGCGGCCCAGCCGTTCATCGAGCCGTAGCCGGTGGCGTAGACCACCAGGTCGGCCGGCAGCTCGGTGCCGTCCTCGAGCACCACGGTGTCCTCGGTGAGGTGGTCGACCTGGCCGTGCGCCAGCTTCACCTCGCCGTCGGCGACCAGCTCGGCCGAGCCCACGTCGATGTAGTAGCCCGAGCCGCGGCGCAGGTACTTCATGAACAGGCCCGAGCCGTCGTCGCCCCAGTCGTGCCGGAAGCCGGCCTTCTCGAGCCGCTCGTAGAAGTCGGCGTCGACCTCGGCCATCTTCTCGTAGGCCGGGATCTGGAACTCGTGCATGATCCGGTAGGGCAGCGAGGCGAAGACCAGGTCGGCCTTCTCCGTGGTCATCCCGGCCTCCAGGGCCCGCTCGGAGTAGAGGTCGCCCAGCCCGTGCTCCATCAGGCTGGCGCTCTTGACGATGTGGGTCGAGGAGCGTTGCACCATGGTGACGTCGGCACCGTGCTCCCACAGCGCGCCGCAGATGTCGAAGGCCGAGTTGTTGGAGCCGATCACCACGCACCGCTTGCCGGCGTACGCGTCGGGGCCGGGGTGCGCCGAGGAGTGGTGCTGCTCGCCGCGGAAGACGTCCTGGCCCGGGACCACGGGGACGTTGGGCTTGCCGGACATGCCGGTGGCCATCACCAGGTGCGTGGGCCGCAGCGTGACCGGGCTGCCGTCGCGCTCGATCTCGACCCTCCACCCGCCGGCCTGCTCGTCGTACGACGCGGAGGTGGCCGTGGTGGAGGACCAGTACGGCACCTCCATCACCCGGGTGTACATCTCCAGCCAGTCGCCGATCTTGTCCTTGGGGGCGAAGACCGGCCAGTTGTCGGGGAACTCCAGGTAGGGCAGGTGGTCGTACCAGACCGGGTCGTGCAGGCACAGCGACTTGTAGCGGTGGCGCCACTGGTCGCCGGGGCGCTCGTGCTTGTCGATCACCAGGGCCGGCACACCCAGCTGGCGCAGCCGCGCGCCCAGCGCGATGCCGCCCTGGCCGCCGCCGACGACGAGCACGTAGGGCTGCAGCGTCGTGCCCATCGCCTCGTCCTCGGCTCGGCGAGCCTCGAGCCAGGTGGTGCGGTCGGGGTCCGCTCCGTGCTCGGCTCCCATGGCGCGACGGGTGCCCCGCGGCTCCTCGTGGCCCTTGAGCTCGTGCAGGGCGGTCAGGAACGTCCAGGCACGGTCCTGGCCGTCCTCCTCACGCAGCCGGGCGAGACCGCGGCCCCGGCCCACGGCGGTCTCGAAGGTGAACCAGGCGGTCACCACGCCGTCTGCCTCCTCGGCGGGCTCGGCCAGCTCGAAGCGGCTCGGGTCGACGCCGGCCACCGTCGACTCCAGCAGGTCCTCGACGCCGGCAGGGTCCTCGACGGTGGTGATGTTCCAGGTGAACGCGACCAGGTCGCGCCAGAAGCTGGTGGCCGCGAACATGCCCGCGGCGCGGTGGGTGTCGCGCTGGGTCAGGGCGTCCTCGAACGCGGCGAACCAGGCTCGCGCGCGCCGGTCGGCCGGGGCGGGGCCCGGGCCGGGCGTGCCGGTGGGGTGCTCCAGGGTCTGCGTCATCGTCGTCCTTCCGTGCCGCCGCCGCTGTGGCGGACTGTGACCTCCACCACACTCCTCCCGGGTCCGGTGACGCCACCGTTGCAGCGTGTTGCACGGCCGCGACCGACTGCGCGCTGTGGTGCGCGTCACGTCCGCGACCTAGGCTGACGCCATGTCGGGCTTCGAGGCGATCGCCCCGGGGACGGACCTCGGGGTGCGGGCCCGCGAGCTGCTGCGCATCCACGACGCCGTGATCGGCGGGGGTCGCCCTCCGCAGCGGCCACGGCCACTGGTGGCCCGGTCCTGGCGGCGGGTCCTCGATGCCGGCCTCGACCCGGCCGGCCGGAACGCTCGCAGCCCGCTGCCGTTCGCCGAGGTCGAGCGGCGGCGCCGCAGCAGCCGGTTGGCCCTGGTCGTCGACGAGCTGCGTGCCGTGCTCGGGAGCATCGCCGACGCCTCGCACTTCCTGATCGTCGTCACCGACGCCGACGGCGTGATCCTGTGGCGCGAGGGTGCGGCCGGAGTGCGGCGGCGCGCCGACTCGCTGGGCTTCAGCGAAGGGGCGCTGTGGACCGAGGCCGCCGTCGGCACCAACGCGATCGGCACGGCGCTGGCCGAGGACGCACCGGTGCAGCTCTTCTCCGCAGAGCACTTCGAGCCCCAGCAGCACCCCTGGTACTGCACGGCCGCGCCCGTCCACGACCCGCGCACCGGCGCGCTGCTCGGCGTCGTCGACGTCAGCGGCCCGGCTCTGACCCTGCACCCCGCCATCGGCGCGCTCGTGGAGACCGCGGTGAAGCTGGGGGAGAGCCGCCTGTGGCGGCGTCACCACGACGACCTCGAGCGCCTGCGTCGCAGCAGCGCTCCGCTCCTGCAGGGCGAGCCCGGGCCGTTCCTGGTGGTCGACGAAGACGGCTGGGTGGCCCACCACGCCGGCATGGGCGGGCGCGACCGCATCGAGGCACCCCGCGCCGACCGCCCGGTGGCGGTGCCCGGGCTGGGCATCTGCCTGCCCGAGCGGCTCGGTGACGGCTGGCTGGTGCGCCCCGGCGGCGACGTACGCCGTCTGGAGGCGCGCCTGGTCCGTGGACGGCGCCCACTGCTCGAGGTCGGTGGCGCGGGAGCCGGGTGGCGCACCGTCCTCACGCCGCGCCACGCCGACCTGCTGGTCGCGCTGGCGCGCGCCGGCGCCCAGGGGACCACTGCACCGGCGCTGAGCGGAGTCCTCTACGGCGACGCCGAGCACCAGGTCACGGTGCGCGCCGAGGTCTCGCGGCTGCGACGCGTGGTGGGTGCCCTGGTGCTCACCGGCCCCTACCGGCTGGCCCCCGGGGTGCGGCTGCTCGTCGAGCCGGGTGAGGACTGCGAGGCCGGGGGTGCTCGCTCGTAGGGTGGGACCCAGCATGAGTACGTCGTCTGGTTCCGACCCCGCCCTCGACCTCTTCGGGTTCGCCGCGCCCGCACCCGAGGTCCGCACCCCCCGCCGCGGCCCGTCGCGCGAGCAGCTGCTGGAGGGGCTCAACGAGCCCCAGCGCGCCGCCGTGGTGCACGAGGGCGCCCCGCTGCTGGTCGTCGCCGGCGCCGGCTCGGGCAAGACCCGGGTGCTGACCCGGCGCATCGCCTGGCTGATCTCCGAGCGCGGCGCGCACCCCGGCTCGGTGCTGGCCATCACCTTCACCAACAAGGCCGCGGCCGAGATGAAGGAGCGCGTCGAGGACCTCGTGGGCCGCCGTGCCCGCATCATGTGGGTCTCGACCTTCCACTCCGCCTGCGTGCGCATCCTGCGCAAGGAGGCCGACAAGCTGGGCTGGAAGTCGAACTTCTCGATCTACGACGCCGCCGACCAGAAGCGGCTGATGTCGCTGGTGTGCAACGACCTCGACCTCGACCCCAAGCGCTACCAGCCGGGCGCGCTCCTGCACTGGGTCTCTGACCAGAAGAACGAGCTGCGCGACCCCGAGCAGGTCGCCGCCGAGACCCGCAACAAGCTCGAGGAGACCTACGCGTCGGTCTACGCGCTCTACCAGCGCCGCCTGCGCGAGGCCAACGCGCTCGACTTCGACGACCTGATCATGTCGACGGTGCGGCTCTTCCAGACCTTCCCCGACGTGCGCGAGACCTACCGGCGCCGCTTCCGCCACGTGCTGGTCGACGAGTACCAGGACACCAACCACGCGCAGTACGCGCTGATCCACCAGCTGTGCGCCGAGCAGCTCGAGGAGCCGCTGGCCGGTGGCGGTGCTCCGGAGCGGGTCGAGCCCGCCGAGCTGATGGTCGTCGGCGACGCCGACCAGTCGATCTACGCCTTCCGCGGTGCCAACATCCGCAACATCCTCGACTTCGAGCAGGACTTCCCCGACGCGAGCTCGGTGCTGCTCGAGCAGAACTACCGCTCCACCCAGACCATCCTCACCGCCGCCAACGCCGTGATCGGCAACAACCGCGGGCGCAAGCCCAAGCGGCTGTGGTCCGATGCCGGCGAGGGCGAACGGATCGTGGGCTACGTCGCCGACGACGAGCACGACGAGGCGCGCTTCATCTCCGAGCGCATCGACAAGCTCACCGACGCCGGTGTGCGCGCGGGCGACGTGGCGGTCTTCTACCGCACCAACGCCCAGTCGCGGGTGCTGGAGGAGGTGTTCATGCGCACCGGCCAGCCCTACAAGGTCGTGGGCGGGGTGCGCTTCTACGAGCGCCGCGAGGTGCGTGACGCCCTGGCCTACCTGCGGATGCTGGCCAACCCGGCCGACCAGGTCTCGCTGCGCCGCATCCTCAACACCCCCAAGCGCGGCATCGGCGACCGTGCCGTGGCCTGCGTCAACGCCCTGGCCGAGGGGGAGGGCCTGACGTTCTGGGAGGCGCTGCGTCGCGCCGAGCACGCGCCGGGGCTGGCGACCCGTTCGCTGACCCAGATCCGCGGCTTCGTCGACATGGTCGAGGAGCTGCAGTCGATGGTCGACGCGGGGGAGCGCCCCGACGTGGTGCTGGAGTCGGTGCTGGCGCGCTCGGGCTACCTGACCGCGCTGGAGGACTCCGACGACCCGCAGGACGCCACCCGGCTCGAGAACCTCGCCGAGCTCGTCGCCGTGGCCCGTGAGTTCGCCGAGGACCCCCAGCCGGGCCCGTCGGTCGACCCGGCCGACATCGAGGAGGGGGTCGTGGCAGTCGGTCTCGGCGACTTCCTCGAGCGCGTCGCGCTGGTCGCCGACGCCGACCAGATCCCCGACGACGACCCCGACAGCACCGGCGTGGTCACCCTGATGACCCTGCACACCGCCAAGGGCCTGGAGTTCCCCGTCGTCTTCCTCACCGGCCTCGAGGACGGTGTCTTCCCGCACTCGCGCGCCCTGGGCGACCAGAGCGAGCTCGAGGAGGAGCGCCGCCTCGCGTACGTCGGCATCACCCGCGCCCGCGAGCGGCTGCACCTGTCCCGGGCGCTGGTCCGCTCGGCCTGGGGCGCGCCCTCGCACAACCCGCCCTCGCGCTTCATCGACGAGCTGCCGGTCGACCTCATCGACTGGGAGCGCACCGAGGCCGCCCAGACCCGCTGGTCGCGACCCGACGTGAGCGGCTCGTGGGGCGGGGGACAGCGCGGCAGCACCGGCGCGCCCACCGCCGCCGGCCGTCGCAACTTCTCCTCCGCCGCGGCCCGGGCCGACGCCGCCTCCAAGGCCAAGAAGCCCGCCAAGGAGATCCCCAACCTCGAGCCCGGCGACCGGGTGCTGCACGACTCCTTCGGGATGGGCAGCGTCGTGTCGGTCGAGGGAGCCGGCGACAAGTCGGTCGCCTCCATCGACTTCGGCTCCGAGGGCGTCAAGCGTCTCCTGCTCCGCTACGCCCCCGTCGAGAAGCTCTGACCCCTCGTTGGTCGAGCAGTGACGAGCGCCAGCGAGGAGCGTCGCCGAGACCCCGTGAGTGACCCGCTCGCCGAGTCGGCTGGTTCGAACCGGCCGGCTCGCGGTGTCGTACGCCGTTGGCGCGGAGTGGTCATTCTAGACACGTGAGGGGGCCCGGAGGATGTCCTCCGTGACCACTCGCCGTACGCCATGGACTCACTGGGTCTCGGCGTCGCTCGAGCCTTCGGCCCTCGCTGCTCGACCAACGGCTGTGTGCGCCGAGTCGGCTGGTTCGAACCGGCCGGCTCGCGGTGTCGTACGCCGTTGGCGCGGAGTGGTCATTCTCGACACGTGAGGGGGCCCGGAGGATGTCCTCCGTGACCACTCGCCGTACGCCATGGACTCACTGGGTCTCGGCGTCGCTCGAGCCTTCGGCCCTCGCTGCTCGACCAACGGCTGTGTGCGCCGAGTCGGCTGGTTCGAACCGGCCGACTCGCGGTGTCGTACGCCGTTGGGCGCGGAGTGGTCGTTCCCGACAGGTGAGGGGGCCCGTGGGATGTCGTCCGTGACCATTCGCCGTACGCCAGGGACTCACTGGGTCTCGGCGTCGCTCGAGCCTTCGGCCCTCGCTGCTCGACCAACGGCGTGGCCCTCGCTGCTCGACCTACGGCGTGGCTCTCGCTGCTCGACCTGCGGGAGCGTGGGTCAGGGGGTGATGCCGCGGGCGACGAGCGCCGCGTAGGGGTCCACCGGGTCACCGCCACCAGGGCGGACCTCGAGGTGCAGGTGGGGCCCGGTGACGTTGCCGGTCGAGCCCACGGTGCCGATCGTCTCGCCGGCAGTCACGGTCTCACCGGCCGAGACGGAGATGGAGGTCTGGTGGGCGTACCAGAGCTCGGTGCCGTCCTCGAGGGTCAGCACGGTCTTGTTGCCGTACGCGCCGTCGTAGCCGGCGGAGGTCACCGTGGCGTTGGCGATGGCGACCAGGGGGGTGCCGGCGGGGGCGGCAAGGTCAAGGCCGGTGTGGTACGTCGCCCAGAGGCCGGTCTCCCCGAACCGTGCGGTCAGGCGGTAGCCCGCGACCGGCAGCTGCCACAGGTTCTTCTCGAGCACCTTGGCGTGCTTCTCGGCGGCGGCGGCGAGGTTGGAGAGCTCGGCGTTGCGCTGCTCGGCCTGCTGCTCGACCTTGGCGGCCAGCTTGCCGCCGGCGGCGTCCTCGAGGGCGTCGCGCGAGGAGTCGCGGGTCACGACCGAGTCGCGGCCCAGGATGACGCTCTCCTGGCCCAGCGAGCCGCTCAGCGCGCCCGCCTGGGCGACCTTGGCCGGGGCCGCGGCGGCCAGCTCGGTGTCGCCGCCGCCGGTGGTGCTCAGCACCCCGCCGACGGAGACGGCCAGCGCGGCCACACCGAGCAGCACGGGAGCCGAGGGCAGGCGGCGCAGCGTGGAGGGGCGGGCGGTGCGCACGGCGCGGCGCTTGCCGGCCGGCGCGGGGGAGGGGATGTCGGAGGCACGCAGCGCCGCGAGCGGCAGCGACATCGTCTGCTCGGTCTCGAAGGACGTGGTGTGGTCGACCGGCTCGAGGTCGGCGAGGACCCGCTCGATCGTGCCGGTGTCGATGGTGCTCGTGTCGGTCGTGGCCGTGTCGACGACCGGCGAGGCGGCGCGGCGGCGGCCGACGTACGGCGTCGCGGGGGTCGTCTCGACCGGCGCGACCGGCTCGGTGAGGACGGCGCGGCGGCGTCCGACGTAGGGCTCGGCGCTCAGCAGGGTCCCGGCCTGGCCGCGACCGGAGTCGTGGCTCTCTGCTCGGTGGTGACCCATGCGTGCAAGCTCCGCATCTGTCGGAATGAGGGGATCTGCGACCCGAAAGGGTGATCGGGCGCAACGGTCGTGAACTGTAACGGATCGGTGACGGCGGGCGAAACCGGATCCGGCGTCCTGGGGACAACCAGGCGGGCGCTGCAGGGTCACGGCCCCGGCCCGGCGCGGCAAAGCGGTCTGGACCGGTGTGGTGCATGACGTCCGTCACGTCGACGGGGCCGGACCTCGTGCCGGGCGGGGCAAGAGGTCTAGTGTGCCGCGGAGACGACCAGGGTGCAGGTGTCCGACTGCACCGGTGAGTGCAATCGATGACTAGCCATGACTAGAGAACTGGTGGATCAGTGGACCTGATGGAGTTCCAGGCGAAGAAGCTCTTCGCCAAGCACGACGTCCCGGTGACCGAGGGCATCGTCGCCCAGACCCCCGAGGAGGCGAGGGCGGCAGCCGAGAAGCTCGGTGTCGTCGTCGTCAAGGCGCAGGTCAAGGCCGGCGGTCGAGGCAAGGCGGGCGGCGTCAAGCTCGCCAAGACGCCCGACGAGGCCTTCGAGCACGCGTCGAACATCCTGGGGATGACGATCAAGGACCTGACGGTCCACCGGGTGCTGATCGCGCCGGCCGCGAGCATCGAGGAGGAGTACTACTTCTCCTTCCTGCTCGACCGCGCGAACCGCAGCTACCTGTGCATCGCCTCCGTCGAGGGCGGTGTGGAGATCGAGGAGGTCGCCAAGACCAACCCCGACGCCGTCAAGCAGATCGCCATCGACCCGGGCACCGGCGTCGACGAGGCGAAGGCGCGCGAGATCGTCGCCGAGGCCGGCTTCCCCGAGGCGCTGACCGACCAGGCCGTGCAGACCGTGCTCGGGCTGTGGAAGACCTTCGTCGAGGAGGACGCCACCCTCGTCGAGGTCAACCCGCTGGCCCGCCTGGCCGGTGACAAGCTCGAGGCCCTCGACGGCAAGGTCTCCCTCGACGAGAACGCCGAGTTCCGTCACGAGGACCACGCCGAGTTCGAGGACAAGGAGGCCGCCGACCCGCTCGAGGCCAAGGCCAAGGCCATGGGCCTCAACTACGTCAAGCTCGACGGCGAGGTCGGCATCATCGGCAACGGCGCGGGCCTGGTCATGTCGACCCTCGACGTGGTCGCCTACGCCGGCGAGAAGCACGGCGGCGTCAAGCCCGCCAACTTCCTCGACATCGGCGGCGGCGCGTCCGCGACCGTGATGGCCAACGGCCTCGACGTGATCCTCAACGACCCGCAGGTCAAGAGCGTCTTCGTCAACGTCTTCGGTGGCATCACCTCCTGCGACGCCGTCGCCGACGGCATCGTGGGCGCGCTCGACATCCTGGGCGACGAGGCCACCAAGCCCCTCGTCGTGCGCCTCGACGGCAACAACGTCGAGGAGGGCCGCCGCATCCTCGGGGAGAAGAACCACCCGCTGGTGACGCTGGTCGAGACGATGGACGGCGCGGCCGACAAGGCCGCCGAGCTGGCGAACGCCTGAGAAGGACGAGGAACCTAGAACTATGTCGATCTACCTCAACAAGGACTCGAAGGTCATCGTCCAGGGCATCACCGGCGGTGAGGGCACCAAGCACACCCGCCTGATGATGAAGTCCGGCACGCAGGTCGTGGGCGGCGTCAACGCCCGCAAGGCCGGCACCACGGTGACCCACCAGGACGCCGACGGCAACGACGTCGAGCTGCCCGTCTTCGCCAGCGTCGCCGAGGCGATGGCCGAGACCGGCGCCGACGTCTCCGTGGCGTTCGTGCCCCCCGCCTTCACCAAGGACGCCTGCATCGAGGCCATCGACGCCGGCATCGGCCTGCTCGTGGTCATCACCGAGGGCGTCCCCGTGCAGGACTCCGCCGAGGTCTTCGCCTACCTCGACGGCAAGAAGACCCGGATGATCGGGCCGAACTGCCCCGGCATCATCACGCCGGGCGAGGCGCTGGCCGGCATCACCCCGGCCACCATCGCCGGCAAGGGCCCCGTGGGCCTGGTCTCCAAGTCGGGCACGCTGACCTACCAGATGATGTTCGAGCTGCGTGACTTCGGCTTCTCGACCGCCATCGGCATCGGCGGCGACCCGGTCATCGGCACCACCCACATCGACGCCCTCGAGGCGTTCGAGGCGGACCCCGAGACCAAGGCGATCGTGATGATCGGCGAGATCGGTGGCGACGCCGAGGAGCGGGCCGCGGCCTACATCAAGGAGCACGTCACCAAGCCGGTCGTCGGCTACGTGGCGGGCTTCACCGCCCCCGAGGGCAAGACCATGGGCCACGCCGGTGCCATCGTCTCCTCCGGTGCGGGCACCGCGCAGGGCAAGAAGGACGCCCTCGAGGCGGCCGGCGTGAAGGTCGGCAAGACGCCGTCCGAGACCGCCGACCTGATGCGCGAGATCCTCAAGGGCCTCTGAGCCCCAGCACCACCCAGCACGACCCAGCACGACCGACAGGGGAGGATCTCCGGCACCTGGTGCCGGAGATCCTCCCCTGTCGCCGTCTGCGGGCGGTGGCGGCGCTCAGCCGAAGGCCGCCCGCACGGCCTCGAGCACCGGGGTCGTCTCGTCGGTGAGGTCGTCGGCGCCGGCCTCGACGGTGGCGCTCGACCACTCCGCGCCCCAGCTGGTGGCCAGCACCGCGTTGCCCACGCGCGTGAGCTGGAAGAGGGTGCCGCCGAGGCCCCCGTCGCTCATGGTCATCGCGAAGGTCACCGAGTCGGCCGGCGCGTCCGCGGGAGCCAGCTCCGACCAGGTCACCGGGTCGCCGCGGGTGCCGCCGACCGAGGAGCAGGCGCCGACGGCGTCGCGCACCCCCGCGAGCACCTGCTCGGCGGCGGCCACCGAGGCGTACGTCGCCAGCTCGCGCACCCGCAGCGTCTCCGGGCCCGCCAGGGCGTAGGCGAGCCGGTCGACCGGGTCGGCGGGCCACGTGTCGCGCAGCGTCGAGCACATCGCCGACAGGTCGACCCCGTCGCCGTCGGGTGCGGGCCCGATGGCCTCGCCGTCGCCGTCGACCACGAGGCCGGCGTCGAGCGCGAAGCCCGTGGGGATCTCGGCGCCGACGGAGGCCGGCTCGACGGGCCGCGGCTTCGCCGGCGGCTCGGCGCAGGGGTCGGCGGCGAAGACGCACATCGACGACACGGCGTACGCCGAGTCCTCGCGCACCTGCTCGACGGTCAGGTCGACGACCTCCGGGTCGCCGGCGCCGCCGAAGTTGGCCGTGTCGTAGAGCACGGCGTTGCCGACGCGCACCAGCTGGTGCACGTGGGCGTCACCGGTCTGCTCGCCGTCGGAGTACCAGCTGTTGACGAAGACGTAGGACTGCTCGCCCAGGTCGGAGGCCTGCTCGACGGCCCAGATCGAGATGCCCCGCGGGGTCGGCTGCTCGCAGGCGGCCAGCTGGTCGCGCACCTCGTCGATCGCGGCCGTCGCGTCGGCGTCGTCGGCGTAGACCGCGACCGCGCGCTGCTCGGAGGCCTCGATCCCGTCGGTCCAGATGGCGTCCTCCGTGTCGAGCGCGCCCGCCGCGGTGAAGCCGTCGCCCCCGCAGGGCCCGGGCACCTGCTGCTCGTAGTCGGGGGAGCGCTCGGCGCCCTCGGGCATCTCGTCGACCAGCGGGAACGCCGGGGGCACGCTGGTGCGCCACTCCACCCCCTCGGTGGAGGCCGACCGGGTGGCCGGGCCGGGTCCGGCGGGGTCGAGCGGCCTGGTCGAGTCGGCGCCGCCGGCCACCAGGGCCAGCGGGGTGGCCACGAGCACGCCGACCGCGGCCACGCTGCCGAGCGCCACGAGGGCGGTGCGCCGGCGGCGCAGCCGGTCGCCGCGGCGGCGTACCTCGGAGGCGGGCAACGGATCCACGGGCATCCCCTGGTGGGTGAAGGTGGCGAAGAGGTCGTCGTGCTCAGGCATGGCTGGCTCCCTCCTGGAGTCCGTCGTCGTCGGTGAGGAGGGCCGCCAGCGCGGCGCGCCCGCGGGAGAGCCGGGCCTTCACGGTGCCCTCAGGCACCCCCAGCTCGCGCGCCACCTCGTGGACGGGCAGGTCGGCGATGTGGTGCAGCACCAGCGTGTGCCGCTGGGCCTCGGGCAGCCGCTCGAGGGCCCGCACCAGCGCCACGTGCGCCTCGCTGGGCGGGGCGGTCGTGGTGCGGGCGCCGACCGCGCGGTCCGTGGCCCGCTTCGCCAGCCGCGTACGCCGCCACCGGCTCACCGCGAGCCGGTGCGCGGTGGTGCGCACCCAGGCCTCGGGATGCTCGGTGCGCTCGAGCTTGCGCCGGTGCGACCAGGCGCGCACGAACGCCTCCTGCACGCACTCCTCGGCCTCGTCCCGGTTGCCGATCATGGCGTAGAGCTGGGCCACGACGCGCGGGTACGAGGCGGCGTAGAAGTCGTCGAACTCGCGTTCGTCCATCGACTCGACCTCATTCTCCTCATGGTGCTGACACCCAGGAGTACGCCTCGGGGTCCCTCACGGTTGCACCCGGAGCCGAGAAAGTCGCGCGGATTCGCCGGTGGCGCCTCAGGGCGCGGCGCGCAGCCGCTCCAGGGCCCGCCCGGCGAGCGCGGCGAAGGCGCCGTCGGCCATCTGCACCCGCGCGGTGGGCACGAACGCCACCTGCATCAGGCGCCCGCCGACCCGGCCCACGGCCATGTCGTAGCGCACCACGGTGTCGTCGGAGACCTCGATGCTGACGCGCCACGCGTGCAGCTCGGTGTCGCCGTTGCTGCGCGAGAGGGTCGAGACCACCTCGGAGCCGAGCTCGCGGTCCTCGCAGCTGGCCATCCTGCGCTGCACCGTGTCGACGAAGGCGCCGGCCTGGCGCGGCGGGAGGGCCCCGACGGTCTCGCTGAGGCCGAACTCGACGGGCAGCTTGGCGCCCGGCACCAGGTAGGTGCGGGTCGAGGCGTCGCGGACCGGCTGCCCGCCGACCTTGCCGGTGAAGACGGTCTGGTCGCAGCGCGTGGCGGCGGGGTTGCCGCCGCGGGGCCGGGTGGCGCGGGTGGCCACCCAGGGCCGGTCGACGGTGGTGACCGGCGGCAGGTCGGTCTCGACCAGCAGCCGGGGGGAGGCCCCCACGGGTTCGGCGTCGCGCGGCGCCAGGCGGGTCGGGCCGGTGGTGCAGGCGCCGCCCGGGGCCAGGTCGCACAGCGCGTCGACGGCCCGGCCCAGCAGCGCGGCGTTGCCGGGCGGGTTCTCGACGTTGCTGCCCAGCACCGAGGTGAGCGTGGTCGTCACGTAGCGCCCCGACCGGGCGACGCCGAGCACGTAGGTGCGCACCGGGTCGGCCCAGTCGCGCAGCACCATCTGCACCGCCTCGTCGCCCACGCCCTCGACGGTGCTGGTGCGCAGCAGCTGGGTGCGGCCCTGGGTGCAGCCGGAGTACCAGCCCTCGACGGTGCGGAACCCGTCCTTGGCGGCCTTGCGGCTGCGGGAGACCTCGGTGGCCTGCCAGGCCAGCCGCTTGGGCTGCGCCTTCGGGCCGCTGCCCGGGGGCGCGGCCACGCTGAACTCGCGCACGAGCGCGTCGACGACCTGCGGGTCGGCGTACCGGCTGGCGCGGCACGGCATCAGCAGGCCGTCGCCGGCGGTGTTGTCGGAGGTCTCCAGGGTGCTCCAGCCCTGGCCGGGCACCTGCGCGGCGACCGCGCCCGCCGGCACCATCGCCGACTCCGGCAGCGGCTCGGCCTCCGGCGCCGGGGCCAGCGCGCCCTCGCTGGGGGCCGTGGAGGTGGGCGGGGCGCTGGGCACCGCGAGCGCGGCCCGGTCGAGGGTCGGTCGCAGCCCGGCGGGCTCGGTCAGCAGCGCGCCGGCGACCCCGACGGCCGCGACGGCGGCGACCGCGCCGACGAGGGTGTGCGTACGACGACGGGTCGTGCCCGCGCGCCGCACGATGCTCGCGCGTGGCCAGCGGACCTCGTCGGTGACGCTCGCGAGACGGCGCAGCAGCAGCGCGGTCTGGGTGCTGGGCGCGGCCCGGTGCAGGGAGAACTGGGCGGTGGCGTGCTGCAGCGCGCGGGCCGCGGCCTCGTCGGTCATCCCGACCTCGCGAGCCAGGTCGGGCATGCTGGTGCTGGCCAGGTGTGCCAGCACCAGCACCCGGCGCTGGGTGGTGCTCAGCTGGCCCAGGGCCTCGAGGGTCGCGTGCAGCTCGGGGTCGAGGCCCTTCTCCCGGTGCCAGACCCGGGCCGTGTGGCGCCGGTGCGCGTGCTGCCACACGTGCGGGCGCACCCACGCCTCGGCCGACCCGGTGCGGGCCACCTTGCGCCAGTGGTGCCAGGCGAGCACGAAGCCGTCGCGCACCGAGGAGCGGGCGGCGGGGAGGTCGCCGGTCAGCGCGTAGGCCTGCAGCAGCAGCCGGGCGCGGGCGTCCTTGTAGAACGCGTCGAACTCCTCGGGATCCTTCATGGCGGGTCGACGATACGGGGTCGCCACAGGGCGCAGCGAGTCGGCGTGGCAGCGCCGGGGGGCGTGCGGACCGCGCGAGGATGGGGTGGTCATGACTTCGCTGCTGCCCGGCTCGTCCGCCTCCCGCACCGCCCCCGGCGGGGCCGCCCGCTCGGGCGCACCGCACCGCTGGCCGCTGGCCCTGCTCTCCTTCCTGGGCGGTCTCGCGGCGGCGCTCGGACCGCTGCTGGTGTGCCTCGCGCTGGGGGTCACCGGCTGGTTCCTCACCGACGCCGGCGCCCACGGCGTCCCCAGCGACGGCATGCGGGTCGGCGCCCTGTCGTGGTTGATGGCGCACGGCTCGGGGGTGCAGGTCGACGGCGTCGCCGTCACCGCCGTGCCGCTCGGCATCACGCTGGTCGCCGGCTGGGCGCTGTGGCGTGCCGCGCGCCGGGTGGGCGAGGCCGTCTCGCAGCACGGCCCCGACGCCGACGCGATCAGCGACGGCGAGCGCGACTGGACCGTCCCGCTCGCCGGCGCCTTCCTGGCCCTGGGCTACGTCGTGGTGGTGGTCCTGACCGTGGCGGTGGCCGGCACCGCGCAGAGCGCCCCCTCCACCACGGGGGCGGTCGCCTGGTCGGTCGGTCTGTGCCTGCTCGTGGGGCTCCCCGCGCTGGCGGTGGGCTCGGGGCGGGCCGCCATCTGGTCGTCGTACCTGCCGCCGGCGCTGGTCGCCGCCGCCGGGATCGCCCGCCGGCTGCTGGTGGCCTGGCTGGTCCTCTCGACGC
The DNA here is from genome assembly GCF_040012395.1 of Nocardioides sp. 31GB23. NCBI lineage: Bacteria > Bacillati > Actinomycetota > Actinomycetes > Propionibacteriales > Nocardioidaceae > Nocardioides > Nocardioides sp. 31GB23. Next base: position 22,265 of record NZ_JBDYKJ010000062.1, read on the forward strand.
TGGCGCTGCTGGGAGCCCTGCTCGTCGACGTCGGCACCGCCGCCAACGTGATGTCGCAGCTGCACACCGGTGCCGGCGACGTCGTGGTGGTGACCGCGGTCAGCCTGGTGCTGGCCCCCAACGCGGTCGCCTTCGCCGGCTCCTACCTGCTCGGGCCCGGCTTCACGGTCGGCGCCGGCACGCTGGTGGCGCCCTCGGCGGTGGTGCTCGGCCCGCTGCCGATGTTCCCGCTGCTCGCGGCGCTGCCCGACAACGGCACCCCGCCGGTGTGGACCACCGCCCTGGTGGCGCTGCCGCCCGTGGTGGCCGCGGTGGTGGCGGCCCGCGCGATGCGCCGCACCCCCACGCTGCGCCTCGACGAGGGCGCCCTGCGCGGATGCGTCGGCGGCGCCCTGGCCGGGGTCGGCTTCACGGTGCTCGCGGCGCTCGCCGGGGGAGCGGTGGGCCCGGGGCGGATGCGCGACGTCTCGCCCCTGGCCGGCGAGGTGATGGTGCACTCGATCGTCTCGTTCGGGCTCGGCGGGCTCGTCGGCGGCGTGGCCGTGACCCTGTGGCAGCGCCGCGCGCTGCGGGACGCCGACGCCGGGTAGGCGCGAGCCCCGTCCTGGTCGGCACTAGAGTCGGCGCCGTGCCAGCGCGTCTCGTCGTCCTCGTCTCCGGCTCCGGCACCAACCTGCAGGCCCTGCTCGACGCCTGCACCGACCCGGCGTACGGCGCCGACCGCGACGGCATCGAGGGCCTGGCCCGGGCCGAGCGCGCCGGGGTGCCGACCTTCGTCGAGCGCGTCGGCGACCACGACGACCGCGCCACCTGGGACGCCGCGCTCAGCGAGGCGGTGGCCGCCCACGAGCCCGACCTGGTGGTGCTCGCGGGGTTCATGAAGCTCGTCGGCCCGGCCTTCCTGGGCCGCTTCGGCGGGCGCACCGTCAACACCCACCCCGCCCTCTCGCCGTCGTTCCCCGGCATGAGCGGGCCCGCCGACGCGCTGGCGTACGGCGTCAAGGTCACCGGCTGCACCCTCTTCGTCGTCGACGAGGGCGTCGACACCGGCCAGATCGTGGCCCAGGTGGCCGTGCCCGTCGAGGACGACGACGACGTCGCGTCGCTGCACGAGCGCATCAAGACCGCCGAGCGGGCGATGCTGGTCGACGCGGTCGGGGTGATGGCGCGCGACGGCTTCAGCGTCGAGGGCCGCCGGGTGCGGCTGGGCCCCCTCCCGGGGAGTTGAGCCGGGGGCGCCGAGGGCCGCTAGGCTGCGGGCACACGACTGGCGCAGGTGGGTGACCACCGGGGAGTGACATGTCGGGGCATCGTCCGCCTGGGTGCCCTCCTTCCGCCGTTTCCACAGCCCGCAGGAGTGCTCGTGAGCGAGAACCGTGTCCCGATCAGGCGTGCCCTGGTCTCCGTCTACGACAAGTCCGGCCTCGAGGAGCTCGTCCGCGGGTTGCACGACGCCGGGGTCACCCTGGTCTCCACCGGTGGCTCCGCCAAGCTGATCGAGGGCCTGGGCCTGCCGGTCACCAAGGTCGAGGACCTCACCGGCTTCCCCGAGTGCCTCGACGGCCGGGTCAAGACCCTGCACCCGCGGGTGCACGCCGGCATCCTGGCCGACCGCCGCCTCGAGAGCCACGTGCAGCAGCTGGCCGAGCTCGAGGTCGAGCCCTTCGACCTGGTCGTCTCGAACCTCTACCCCTTCACCCAGACCGTCGAGTCGGGCGCCTCGCCCGACGAGTGCGTCGAGCAGATCGACATCGGCGGCCCCTCGATGGTGCGCGCGGCCGCCAAGAACCACCCCTCGGTCGCCATCGTGACCAGCCCCGAGCGGTACGCCGACGTGCTGGGCGCCGTCGCCGCCGGCGGCTTCACGCTCGAGGAGCGCAAGCGCCTGGCCGCCGAGGCGTTCGTGCACACCGCGTCGTACGACGTGGCGGTCGCGTCGTGGATGGGCAACGTGCTGACCGACACCAGCGACGGCGCCGGCTTCCCGGCGTGGATGGGCGGGACCTGGGAGCGCCAGGCCGTGCTGCGCTACGGCGAGAACCCGCACCAGTCGGCCGCGATCTACCGCACCGGCCACGGGCCAGCGGGGCTGGCCGGCGCCGAGCAGCTGCACGGCAAGGAGATGTCCTACAACAACTACGTCGACACCGACGCGGCCCGCCGCGCGGCGTACGACTTCGACGAGCCGGCCGTGGCCGTCATCAAGCACGCCAACCCCTGCGGCATCGCGGTCGGCGGCGACGTCGCCGAGGCGCACCGCCGCGCCCACGCCTGCGACCCCGTCTCGGCCTTCGGCGGCGTGATCGCCGCCAACCGCCCGGTCTCGGTCGCGATGGCCGAGCAGGTGGCCGAGGTCTTCACCGAGGTCATCGTCGCGCCGGCCTACGAGGACGGCGCCGTCGAGGTGCTGGCCCGCAAGAAGAACATCCGCATCCTCGTCTGCGAGCCGCTCGAGCGCGGCGGCGTCGAGACCCGCCCGGTCTCCGGCGGCCTGCTCGTGCAGCAGCGCGACGCCGTCGACGCCGCCACCGAGACCGGCGGCGACGACCCCTCGTCGTGGACCCTGGTCACCGGCGAGGCCGCGGGCGACGACGTGCTCGCCGACCTCGCCTTCGCCTGGAAGGCCTGCCGGGCCGCGAAGTCCAACGCGATCCTGCTCGCCAAGGACGGCGCCGCCGTCGGCATCGGGATGGGCCAGGTCAACCGGGTCGACTCCTGCCGGCTCGCGGTCACCCGCGCCGACGACCGGGCGGCCGGCTCGGTGGCGGCCTCCGACGCCTTCTTCCCCTTCGAGGACGGCCCGCAGATCCTCATCGACGCCGGCGTCACCGCCATCGTCCAGCCGGGCGGCTCGGTGCGCGACGAGCTGACCGTCGAGGCCTGCAAGGCCGCCGGCGTGACCATGTACTTCACCGGCACGAGGCACTTTTTCCACTAGGCACGGAGCTTGCTCCGGGCCGTAGGTGGAAAGGTCGAGCGAGCGCCGCGGCCGAGGTACGAGGCCGCGACGCGCGTGTCGAGACCCGGTGACATGCCCGCCGACCGCCACCACGTCCGACGTACGGGAAGTGGCGCCGGCCCGGCGCCAGGACAGCCCCAGATGACAGGATGAGCACGATGACCGCACAGAAGCTGGACGGAAGCGCGACGTTGCGCGCGATCAAGGCCGAGCTCGCCGAGCGGGTGGCGGCGCTCAAGGAGCGCGGCGTGGTGCCCGGGCTGGGCACGGTGCTGGTCGGCGACGACCCCGGGTCGCACTGGTACGTCGGGGCCAAGCACAAGGACTGCGCCGAGATCGGCATCGAGTCCATCCGCGTCGACCTCCCGGCGAGCGCCACGCAGGCCGAGGTCGAGGCCGAGATCGACCGGCTCAACGCCGACCCCGGCTGCACCGGGTTCCTGGTGCAGCAGCCGACCGGTCTCGACGAGTACGCCCTGCTCTCGCGCGTCGACCCCGACAAGGACGTCGACGGCCTGCACCCGGTCAGCCTGGGCCGCCTCGCGCTCAACGTCGAGGGCTCGCTGCCCTGCACCCCGGTGGGCTGCATCGAGCTCGTGCGCCGCCACGGCATCGAGATCGCCGGTGCCGAGGTCGTCGTGGTCGGTCGTGGGCTGACCGTGGGCCGCCCGCTGGGGCTGCTGCTGACCCGTCGCTCCGAGAACGCCACGGTCACGCTGTGCCACACCGGCACCCGAGACCTGGCCAAGCACGTGCGCGAGGCCGACATCGTCGTGGCCGCCGCGGGCGTGCCCGGCATCATCACCGCCGACATGGTCAAGCCGGGCGCGGCGGTGCTCGACGTGGGCGTCTCGCGCGTCGACGGCAAGATCGCGGGCGACGTGGCCGCCGACGTGTGGAACGTCGCGGGCTGGGTCTCGCCGAACCCCGGTGGGGTGGGGCCGATGACCCGCGCGATGCTGCTGTCCAACATCGTGGGCATGGCCGAGAAGGCCACGGCCTGAGCGTGGTCCTGGTGAACGATCCGGCGGCCGGCGCCGAACCCCCGGAGCCGCCGGTCGACCCCGACGAGGAACACGTGCCCTCGGTCGACGAGATCGCCGACGAGATCGCCGAGGAGGAGGGGCGCCGCTACCCCTCGACCCTCGGCGGCCTGCTCTACCTGGGGGTGCTCGCCGCCGGCGCGGTCGGCATCGCCCTGGCCGTCCTCGGCGACTGGCGGGTCGGGGTCAGCGTGCTGGCCGGCGCGATGGTCGCGGCCGCGACCATGCGCCTGGTCCTGCCCGCCCGCGACGCCGGCATGCTCGCCGTACGCCACCGCCTGGTCGACGTCCTGCTCCTCGGCGGGGTCGGCGGCCTCCTGCTCTTCCTCGCCCGCACCATCCCCAACCAGCCTGGCCTCTGACGGCCGAGCGGTCACTTTCGCACCACCGACCAGTCACATTCGCACCGTCCACCGGTCAGCTCTGCACCCGGGTGAAGCGCCGGGACCCCTCGCCGCGCGCGTGCCGGCGAGTGGTCGGCCCGACACGCTCGGCCACGGCGGCGCGGAGCTGACGGATCCACTGGTCGAGGCCGGGACCGCTCAGCTGGTCCTTGCGTACGACGACCACGATCCACCCCGCCCGTGCCAGTGCCTCGCGGCGCAGCCGGTCGCGCTCACGGTCCTCGGGACTCGAGTGGTGCCCCTCCCCGTCGTACTCGACGGCGATGCGCAGGCGGGGATAGGCCAGGTCGAGACGGAACTGGCCCTCGGGCAGCTGGACGACGACCTGCGGCGTCGGGCTCGGCAGCTGGTGGTCCATCATCAGCCGGCGGACCCACGACTCGCCCGGTGACTCGAGCAGGCCGCAGGCGTCGGGCCCCAGCTCGCGCAGCTGGGTCACGCCCCGGCGCCCGGCGAAGCGCGCTGTGATGCCGCGCAGCTCCTCAGGGGTGACCCCGTGGGCCCGGGCGAACTGGTCGAGCACGGCGGCGGCACCCAGGCGCCCGCGCAAGCAGGCCAGGTCGGCTGCCGTGCGCAGCGGCGTGGTCACCGCGACGCCGACCAGCTCCATGACGTCGTCAGCGGTCAGCGTGCGCAACGCCCCGTGTGTGCCCGAGAGCCGGGTGCGGGTCCCGCTGCGGGCCACCACCTCGAGGTCCGGCGGCACGTCGAGCGCGCTGGGCTCCCAGTGGTCGACGCCGTGCAACCAGGCCGCGCTGCGGTCGCACACCACCATGGTGGGTGGCAGCACCAGCCCGGCCGCGGCGGTCCGGAGGTCGATGCTGTCGGGCACGCCGGCGTCGACGTACACGCCCCGCAGCACGCGTCGTACCCGGCCGTCGTCGACGGCGCGCTGCAGGCGGCGCCGGGTCCAGCCGAGCCCTTCGGCGCGCGCGAGGGTGGTGGGCTCGAGGAGGGTGGGAGGGCAGACGTCCATGGCGGCAGGCTGCCCCTTCGGCCGCGTCCGCGAACGACGTCGCCCCCGGCCTGTGGACAACAGACCGGGGGTGACGGACGAGCGGGTGCAGAACTGACTGGTCAGTGGTGCGGGAGCGACCGCTCGGTGGTGCGAAAGTGACTGCTCGTGCGTCAGATGAGGCCGAGCTCGGTGACCGCGTCGCGCTCCTCGGCGAGCTCGGCGGTCGAGGCGTCGATCTTGGCGCGGGAGAAGTCGTTGACCTCGAGGCCCTCGACGATGCTCCAGTCGCCACCGGAGGTGGTGACGGGGAAGGAGGAGATGAGGCCCTCGGGGACGCCGTACTCGCCGTTGGAGCGCACCGCCATCGAGACCCAGTCGCCCTCGGCGGAGCCGTAGAGCCAGTCGCGGGCCGCGTCGATGGTGGCCGAGGCGGCGGAGGCGGCCGAGGACGAGCCACGGGCCTCGATGATCGCCGCGCCACGCTTGGCGACGGTGGGGATGAAGGTGTTCTCGAGCCAGTCCTGGTCACCGACGGTCTCGGCGGCGTTCTTGCCGGCCACCTGGGCGTTGAACAGGTCGGGGTACTGGGTCGCGGAGTGGTTGCCCCAGATCGTCATCTTGGTGATGTCGGTGACGGGCGCGCCGGTCTTGGCGGCCAGCTGAGAGATCGCGCGGTTGTGGTCGAGACGCGTCAGCGCCGAGAACCGCTCCTGCGGGATGTCGGGGGCGTTGGTCATCGCGATCAGCGCGTTGGTGTTGGCCGGGTTGCCGGTCACGCCGACGCGCACGTCGGAGGCGGCCACCTTGTTGAGGGCCTTGCCCTGGGCGGTGAAGATCGCACCGTTGGCCGAGAGCAGGTCGCCGCGCTCCATGCCGGGCCCGCGCGGGCGGGCGCCGACGAGCAGGGCCAGGTTGACGCCGTCGAAGATCCTCTCGGCGTCGTCGCCGATCTCGACGCCGGCCAGCCCGGGGAAGGCGCAGTCGTCGAGCTCCATGACGACGCCCTCGAGGGCCTTGAGGGCGGGGGTGATCTCGAGCAGGCGCAGCTCGATGGGCTGACCACTGGTCAGCGCGCCGCTCGCGAGGCGGAACAGCAGGCTGTAGCCGATCTGACCGGCGGCGCCGGTGACGGCCACCTTCAACGGGGTAGTGCTCACGCGGATCTCCTAGCAATGGTCTGGGTGCGTCCGACGCTAGCAGCGCAGCCGGGGTGGGCGCCCCGCGGGACACCTCCGGGTGAGGCCGCGCGTGCTTGTCTGGACGACATGAGCCAGACCAGCACCAGCACCCCGACCGTCGTCGTCACCGGCGCCAACGGACTCGTCGGCGCCGCGACCTGTGCCGCCCTGGTCGAGCGCGGCGCCCACGTGCGAGCCGTCGTACGACGCGCGGGCACGGCCCCGGGGCTGCCCGGCGTCGAGGAGCACGTCGGCGACTTCCACGACCCCGACGTGGCCGCGAGCGTGGTCGCGGGGGCCGACGCGGTCGTCAGCACGGTGCACCCGATGGGCAGCGACCGCGAGACCCAGCACCGCATCGGCGTCGAGGGCACCCCGCTGCTGGCGCGCGCGGCCGCGGACGCCGGGGTCGACCGGTTCGTGCACGTCTCGACCGCCGCGGTCTACGACCGCTCGCCGGAGACCGGCGACGTCGACGAGTCGGCGGCGCTGGTCGGCGAGGACGGCGGCGACTACCCGGTCACCAAGCGCGACGCCGACGCCGCGCTGGGACGGGTCGAGGGCCTGACGCGGGTGCTGGTGCGCCCGCCGGCGATCCTGGGGCCGGGGGAGAGCTCGGTGTGGAACACGCTGCGGCCGGCCGCGATGCGCGACGACCCGGACAAGCGGCGGGCCAACCCCGACCAGTCCTTCGCCTGGGTGCACCTCGACGACCTCGCAGCGCTGCTCGCCGACGTGGCGACCGGTCGCTTCGCGGCCTCCGACGACCCCGGGCAGGGCCCCGTCGCCGGTGGCTGCACCCCGGTGAACGTGGCGGGGGAGCCGGCCCGGCTGCGCGACTACCACGAGACCGTCACCGCGGCGCTGGGCGTGGCACCGCAGTGGCACGACGAGCCGGTCTGGGCCGGAGGGGTCCGCGCCGACCGGGCGCGCGCCTGGGGCTGGACCCCGCGCGTCGACCTCGCCTCCGCGCTCGACGAGCTGCGCCGCGGGCTGCAGCAGTAGCGGGTCAGGGGCGGATCTGGGTGCGCCCGTCGTCGTGGCCCCCCCCCCCCCCCGGGGGCCCCGGGG
>NZ_JBDYKJ010000063.1:0-28766 GCF_040012395.1 Nocardioides sp. 31GB23
GGCCCGAACCTCCCGTGGGCAGGTTCGGGCCGACTCGACGCGAGATTCAGGCCGGGTCAGCGCGAGATTCTGGCCGGGTCGGCGAGGGGGTCAGCCGGCGAGGTGGCGCCAGCGGGGGGCCAGCTGCGACCACGGCCCGGTGGCGGCCACGGTGCCGTCGACCAGCACCACGACCCGGTCGGCGCGGGCCAGGGCGGCGGTCTTGGAGGTGGCGCCGATGACGGTCGTGCCGCGCTCGCGCAGCGACTCCCACAGCTCGATCTCGGTGGCGGCGTCGAGCGCCGAGGAGACGTCGTCGGCCAGCAGCACCTCCGCGTCGCAGGCCAGCGCGCGCGCCAGGGCCACCCGCTGCACCTGCCCACCCGACAGCCGTACGCCGCGGTGCCCGACCAGGGAGTCGGCGCCCCCGGCCTCGGCCACGTCGCGCTCCAGACGGGCGCCGGCGACCGCCGGCTCGACCTGCCGGTCGGGGTGGTCGAGGCGGATGTTGTCGCGGAAGGTGCCCGAGAGCACCCGCGGCACCTGGGCCACGTGGGCGACCCGGCCGGGGCGCAGCTCGGTCTCGGGGTCGGCGAGCACCCGGTCGTTCCAGCGCACCTCGCCGCGCGTGGTCACCAGCCCGGCGAGCGCGGAGAGCAGGCTGGACTTGCCGGAACCGACCTGGCCCAGCAGCAGCACCAGCTCGCCGCGCTCGACGCGCAGGTCGATGCCGTGGGCACCGACCGTGCCGTCGTCGTGGACCGCGCTGAGGCCACGCACCTCGAGGGTGTGCAGCGCCTCCCGGGCGGGCACGGCCGGCGCGGGGGAGTCCCCGGCGACCAGGTCGACGCCGGGCGGCTCGGCCATCAGGTCGCCACCGCCGGCCAGGCGGCTGGTCTCGTGCAGCCACGCCCGGGTGCCCGGGGCCTCGGTCACCACCGAGCCCGCGACCCGGCCGAACCAGTCGAAGCCGGCGACGGCGTTGCCGACCAGCAGTGCGGTGGCCAGCCCCCAGCCGCCGGCGACGTAGACCGCCCAGGCGGCCACGAAGCCCAGCTGGACCATCACGATCGGCACGCCGTCGAGCAGCGCCTGCACCCGGTGCTCCTTGACCGCCGCCTCGACGCGACCGTGGTCGACGTCGCGCAGGTGCTGGTGGACGTCGGGGGTCGCGGCGGCGAGCTTGACGGTGCGCACCGACTCCAGCGCCGAGACCAGCGAGCGGCCGAAGCGCGCGCGGGCCGCGGACGAGGCCGCGGCCGAGCGGCCGGCGACCCGGCGCCCGAGCGAGGAGGCCAGGGCCGAGGTGACCATCACCGCGAGCAGCACCGCGCCGGCGAGCAGGCTGCGGGCCAGCACCGAGGTCAGCGCCACGATGACCAGGCCGTTGACGAAGTCGACCCACCGGTCGGCGTACCGGGCGAGCCGGTCGGCGTCCATCGCCCGGGCCACCACCTCGCCCGGCGGGGTCCGGACGAGCCGCTGCTGCTCGGTCTGGCCCTGCAGCACCGTGGCGCGCACCCGCAGCATCACCGCGATCCACCAGCGCGGGTAGACCTTGAAGGCCCACGCCAGCAGCAGCGGCGCGACCATCAGCGAGACGACCAGCGCGCCGACGAGGCCCCACGGGCGCCCGCCCTGCTGCAGGTCCTCGACCAGCAGGCCCCAGATCCAGCCGGTGACCGCGCCGAAGGCGCCCGTGGTGGCCGAGAAGGTGAAGAGCAGCGCGCCCAGCAGGCCCCACCGGGGCTCGACCAGCAGCGCGTTCCACACGGTGCGGGTCAGGCTGGGCAGCGCGCGCAGGGTCGGCTGCGCCGGCGCCTCGCCCGTACGCCGCGTGCTGCCGAGGTCGGCGTCGCGCGCGGCCTGGTGTGCCGCGGCGTGGGTGTCGTCGTGGTCGTGCTCGTGCGACTGCTCGTGCGCGGAGGCCTCGAGCAGGTCGCGGAACGCCCCGCTCTCGCGGGCGAGCGCGGCGCGCGGGCCCTGCTGCACCACCCGGCCGGCCTCGAGCACGGCCACCTGCGCGGCCCGCTCGGTGGTGCTCAGGCGGTGGGCCACCAGCAGGCCGGTGCGGCCGGCGAGCAGCCGGTCGGCGGCGCGCACGACGCGGGCCTCGGTCACGGGGTCCATCCGGGCGGTGGCCTCGTCGAGCACCACCACGCGCACGTCGCGCACCAGCAGCCGGGCGAAGGCGACCAGCTGCTCCTCGCCGGACGACAGGGTCGTGCCGCCCGGCCCGAGCGGGGTGTCGAGGCCCTGCGGCAGGCCGGAGACCCAGCTGTCGAGACCGAGCTCGGCGACGGCGCCCTCGACGGCCGCGCGCGAGCCGTCGGCGAAGAGCGCGATGTTCTCGGCGAGGGTGCCGGCCAGGATCTCGGTGCGCTGGGTGACCACCCCGACCGCGCTGCGCAGCGCCTGCAGGTCGAGGTCGAGCACGTCGCGCCCGCCCAGCAGCACGCTGCCCGGCTCGGGGTCGACGGCGCGGGAGACCAGCGAGGCGAGCGTCGACTTGCCCGAGCCGGTGCGGCCCACGAGCGCGCAGGTGGTGCCCGCGGGCACCCTCAGCTCGACGCCCTGCAGCGCGAACGGCCCGGTGCCGTAGGAGAAGTGCAGGTCGCGCAGCTCGAGGTCGAGCGGCCCGGTGGGCAGCGGCTCGCCGCCGGTGGGCTCGGCCTCGGCGCCCATCAGCTGGCGCAGGCGCAGCACCGCGCCGAAGCCGGCCTGCAGGTCGGGCAGCTGGCGGGCCAGCTGGTCGACCTGGCCCACGAAGGTGGTGGTGACCAGGAACAGCGTGACCAGCGCGGCGGTGCCGAGCCGGTCGCCGAGCACCAGGGCCACCCCGACGACGGCGGTGCCGGCGAGCATGCCGTGCAGCAGCGTGCCGGTGCGCCGCCCGACCTGGCTCTCCAGCTGCAGGACCTCGGCGAAGCGCGCGTGCACCGTCGCCGCGAGCTCGGTGCAGCGGCGTACGAGGTGGGCCTGGCCCAGGGAGGTGCGCAGGTCGTCGCGGGCGGCGACGCCCTCCTCCATGGCGGCCGCGTGGTCGGTCCAGGCGATCTCCTCGACGACCTTGCGCTCGGAGATCTGCGGCAGCAGCGGGCGCACGACCGCGACCGCGGCGACCCCGGCCAGCGGGAACAGGATGAACGCCGGCCACCAGGTGAGCCCCGCGACCAGCCACAGCGGCCCGGAGGCCAGCAGCGTGCGGATGGCCATCCACACGCTCTGGCGCAGCAGCGAGCCGACCTCGTGGGTGTCGTCGTCGACCCGGTCGAGCACCTCGCCGACCGCCTGCTCGTCGAGCGCGGCCAGCGGCTGCAGCATCGCGGCGTCGAGGAGGTCGGCGCGCAGCTGGCCCTCGGCGCGGTCGGTGACGCCGGCCCAGACGGTGCGACCGAGCGAGTCGAGCACCGCGGCGCCGACCACGCACAGCGCCAGCAGCCAGACCAGGGCGACGCTGGCGTCCTCGGCCAGGCGGCCGGCGACGGCCGAGCCGGCCGCGGTGCCGATGGCGCCGAGCAGCGAGCCGAGCAGGGCGAGCACCGCCCACGGGCTGCGCATCCGGCGCCAGTCGACGGGTCGTCGCTGCGCCGGCGGGTCGGTGGGCGGAGGGGTCTGGAGCGGCGCGGGGTGGGCGCCGAGATCGGTCATCGTCACGGTGCCCCCGACGCTATGCCCTCGAGGCCCCCGGGCGCCTCTTCATTTCAGGGTGGCGGCGCCCTGCGACGAGCACTGCGACGAGCACTGCGACGAGGACCAGGTGCCGACCGAGCGCCGCACGCACCACGCCCCGCCCGGGAGGCCCGGGCGGGGCGTGGTGGTCGTGCGTGCGCGGCGCTGCCGCGAGCGGGGCTCAGACCTCGAACTGGCCGCTCTCGAGGCGCTGCTTGACCTCCTGCAGGAAGCGGCCCGCGTCGGCGCCGTCGACCAGGCGGTGGTCGTAGGTCAGCGCCAGGTAGACCATGTGGCGCACCGCGATGGTCTCGCCCAGGTTGGGGTCGTCGATGACGACCGGACGCTTGACCACGGCACCGGGGCCCAGGATCGCGACCTGCGGCTGGTTGATCACGGGGGTGTCGAAGAGCGCACCCACGCTGCCGAGGTTGGTGATCGTGAAGGTGCCGCCCGACAGCTCGTCGGGGCCGATCTTGTTGGTGCGGGTGCGCTCGGCCACGTCGGCGATCTTGCGGGCCAGGCCCGAGATCGACAGGTCGCCGGCGTCCTTGACCACCGGGGTGATCAGGCCCTTCTCGGTGTCCACCGCGAACGCGAGGTTCTCGCGGTCGTAGTAGGTCACCTCGCCGGCCTCGGTGTCGATCGTCGCGTTCAGCGAGGGGTGCTGCTTGAGCGCGTCGACCGCCGCCTTGGCGAAGAACGGCAGGTAGGAGAGCTTGACGCCCTCGCGGGCCTGGAAGTCGGCCTTGTTGGCCTCGCGCAGGCGGGCGATGTTGGTGACGTCGACCTCGACGACCTGGGTGAGCTGGGCCGAGACCTGCAGCGACTCGACCATCCGCGCGGCGATGATCTTGCGCAGCCGCGAGAGCTTCTCGGTCTTGCCGCGCAGCGGCGAGGGGCTGGTCGGCGCCGGGGCGCCGCCCGAGCTCGCCGCGGGGGCCGACGGCGACGGGGCCGAGGAGGCGGCCGGCGCGGCCGGCTCCTCCTTCGCCTTGGCGGCCTCGAGCACGTCCTGCTTGCGGATGCGCCCGCCGACACCGGTGCCTGTGACGGTGTTGAGGTCGACGCCGTGCTGGCCGGCGAGCTTGCGCACCAGCGGGGTCACGTAGCCGGGACCGTCGCCCTGGCCGCTCGAGGACTGACCACCCGACGAGCCGCTCTCGCGGGCAGGCTGCTCGGGGGCCGGCTCGGAGGCGCGGGCAGCGGGCTTCTCCTGCTCCTTGGTCGGCTCGGGGGCCTTCTCCTGGGCGGGAGCGGCCTCCTGCTTCGGCTCCTCCTTGGCGGGCTCGGGCTCCGGCTCGGGCTCGGGCTCGGGCTCGGGCTCCGGCGCGGCGTCGCCGGCGGAGCCGTCGCCGATGACGGCCAGCTCGGCGCCGATCTCGACGGTCTCGTCCTCGGAGACCTTCACCTCGAGGAGGGTGCCGGCCACGGGGGAGGGGATCTCGGTGTCGACCTTGTCGGTCGAGATCTCCAGCAGCGGCTCGTCGACGGCGACCTCGTCGCCGACCTGCTTGAGCCAGCGGGTCACGGTGCCCTCGGTGACCGACTCGCCCAGCTCGGGCAGGGTCACGGTGGTGCCGCTGCCGCCGGACTTCTTGGTCGCGGCGGCCGGCTTCTCGGTCTCCTCGAGCGGCTTGTCGTCAGAGCCGGACTTGGCCGACTCGGGGGTCTCGTCGCCGGGGGGCAGGTCGCCGGTCTCCTCGGCGACCTCCTCCTCCTGCTCGGCCTTCTTCTCGGCCTCGTCCTCGTCGGCGGGCTGCGCCTCCGGGGTGGCGGTGTCGTCGGAGTCGCCGCTGGACTCGCCCTCGTCACCGATCACGGCCAGGAGCGCGCCCACCTCGACGGTGTCGTCCTCCTCGACCTTGACCTCGAGCAGCGTGCCGGCGACGGGGCTGGGGATCTCGGTGTCGACCTTGTCGGTGGAGATCTCCAGCAGCGGCTCGTCGACCGCGACGGTGTCGCCGACCTGCTTCAGCCAGCGTGTGACGGTGCCCTCGGTGACGGACTCACCCAGTTCCGGGAGGTTGACTTCGGTGGCCAATGCAGTTCCTTCGCTCGCGGTCTTCGATGGGGTGCTCGGTGGTGCGGGTGTGACGGATGTGGCGATGTGTGGGGGCTCCAGGTTAGGAGCCCGTCACGAGTGCGCGTGCAGCGCCTTGCCGGCCAGGGCGAGGTGGGCCTCGCCGAGAGCCTCGTTCTGGGTGGGGTGGGCGTGCACCAGCGGGGCGACGTCCTCGGCGTGCGCCTCCCAGCCGTAGATCAGCTGGGCCTCGCCGATCAGCTCGCCGACCCGGTCGCCGACCATGTGGACGCCCACGACGGGGCCGTCGGTGCGGCGCACGAGCTTGACGAAGCCCTGGGTCCTGAGGATCTGGCTCTTGCCGTTGCCGCCGAGGTCGTAGGTCAGCGTCTCGACCTGGTCGTCGCCGTACGTCGCACGCGCGGTCGCCTCGTCGAGGCCGACCGAGGCGACCTCGGGGTGGGAGTAGGTGACGCGGGGGATGCCGGTCTCGTCGATCGGCGTCGGCTCGAGGCCGGCGATCTCCTCGGCCACGAAGATGCCCTGCTGGAAGCCGCGGTGGGCCAGCTGGAGGCCGGGCACGATGTCGCCGACGGCGTAGACGCCCTCGAGGTTGGTGCGGCAGCGCTCGTCGGTGCGCACGAAGCCGCGCTCCATCTCGACGCCCTGCTCGTCGTAGCCGAGACCGTCGGTGACCGGGCCGCGCCCGACCGCGACCAGCAGCAGCTCGGCCTCGACCACGTCGCCGCCCTCGAGGGTGACCGCGACGCCCGTGTCGGTGGTCTCGACGCTCTGGAAGGGGGTGCCGGTGCGGGCCTTGATGCCACGCTTCTTGAAGGTCCGCTCGAGCACCTTCGAGCTGGCCTCGTCCTCGGCGGCCACCAGGCGGGGCAGCGCCTCGACGATGGTGACCTCGGCGCCGAAGCTGCGCCACACGCTCGCGAACTCGCAGCCGATGACGCCGCCGCCCAGCACCACGACCGACGACGGCACCCGCTCGAGGCGCAGCGCGTGCTCGGAGGTGATCACGCGCTCGCCGTCGACCTCGAGGCCGGGCAGCAAGCGGGCGTAGGAGCCGGTGGCGAGCACGACGTGGCGCCCGGTGTAGGCGGTGCCGTCGACGGTGACCTCGCGGGGCCCGGTCAGGCGGCCCTCGCCGGCGACGACGGTGACCCCGCGGCCCTTGACCAGCCCGGTCAGGCCCTTGAAGAGACGGGAGACGACACCGTCCTTGTAGGAGTTCACGCCGGCCATGTCGATGCCCTCGAGGGTGGCGCGCACCCCGAACTGCTCCGAGTCGCGCGCCGAGTCGGCGATCTCCGCGGCGTGCAGCAGCGCCTTGGTGGGGATGCAGCCCACGTGCAGGCAGGTGCCGCCGAGGTCGCCCTTCTCCACCAGTGCGACCTTGAGCCCGAGCTGGGCGGCGCGCAACGCGCACGCATAACCCCCCGAGCCAGCGCCGAGGATGAGTACGTCGAAGTCGGTGTCGGCCACCGTCGTCCTTCCGTGGGTGATCACGATCTGCGGTTCATCCTTGCACTTCCGGCGAGCGTGTCCACACCGCCCTTCGGGTCATCGGCTCGGGTCTCTTGGCAGACTGGACCCCATGGGACTCATGGACCGCTTCCGCCGGGGCTCGAAGCCGCGCATGCGCAAGCCGGCGCGTGACGCCGCGCGCACCGGCTCGACGAGGGTGCGCGCCTCCGACGCCGTCGACCGCGAGCACCTCAGCTCCTGGGTCTCCGAGCGGCGCGGGGTCGAGGGGTTCGTCGAGCCCCGCACGGCGGTCAGCGACGTGACGCTGCTGCTGGTGGCCCACGACGGCGAGTGGACCCGGCGCCGGGTGCCGTCGATCGACTGGGCGCACGACTTCTGCAACCGCTTCCAGGTGCCGTCGTACGACGCCGGGCTGGTGGGCATCCCGCAGCGGATGCGCGACTACAACAGCCGGATGAAGAAGCAGGGCCGGCAGGACCCGTAGGTCCCGCCGGCCCCGGCCCCAGCAGGAGCGCTCAGGCCAGGCCGCGGGCCAGGTCGACGAGCGTCGCGACGGCGAAGCCGGTGCCGCCGTTGGTCAGGTGCCCGTCGGGGCCGCCGGCGTTGTACGACGGCCCGGCGATGTCGAGGTGCGCCCAGGGGCGCCCGTCGGTGAACTCGCGCAGGAACGCGCCGGCGAAGAGCCCGCCGCCCCAGCGCACCCAGTCGTGCTGGGCGAGGTCGGCGATCTTGCTGGAGGTGACGCGCTGCTTCATCTCCTCGGGGATCGGCATCGCCCAGATCGGCTCGCCGGCGCTGGCGCCCGCGTCGACGACCTTGGCCACGACGTCCTCGGAACCCATGACGCCGGCCATCTTGTTGCCGAGGGCGACGACCATGGCGCCGGTCAGGGTGGCGACGTCGACGATCAGGTCGGGGTCGGTCTCGGTGGCGCGCACCAGCGCGTCGCCGAGCACGAGGCGGCCCTCCGCGTCGGTGTTGAGCACCTCGACGGTCTTGCCGCCGTACATCGTGAGGATGTCGCCGGGCCGGGTGGCGTTGCCGGAGACCATGTTCTCGGCCATCGGCGCGAAGCAGGAGACCTTGACCGGCAGGCCGAGCTCGGCGATGGCGAAGGTGGCCTGGATGACCGCGGCGGCGCCGGCCATGTCGGACTTCATCTCGTGCATGCCCTGGGCGGGCTTGATGCTCAGCCCGCCGGAGTCGAAGGTGATGCCCTTGCCGACCAGTGCCAGGTGGGTCGTGGCGCCCTTGGGCGCGTAGGTGATCTCGACCAGCCGCGGCGGTGCGGAGGAGCCGGCGCCGACACCGAGGATGCCGCCGCAGCCGAGCTCGGCGAGCCCCGCCTCGTCGAGCACGCGCAGGGTGAGCCTGGGGGCGCCGCGGCCCTTGCCGAGCTCCTTGGCGCGGGCCTGGGCCGACTCGGCGAAGTGCGGCGGGCGCAGGTCGCCCGGGGGAGTGTTGACCCAGTCGCGGGTGGCCGCGACGGCGCGGGTGACGACCTGGGCCTCCTCGAGCGCGGTGACGACCTCCTTCTTGCGGGCGGCGCCGCTGAGCAGCACCACCTCGCCCGCTGTCGTGTCGTCGCGCGTGGTGTCCTGCTTGTACGTCGTGAACGTGTAGGCGCCCAGCGCCCAGCCCTCGGCCACCGCGCGCACCTGCTCGGGGGCCTCGGCCGGCAGCGCCACCGCGACGTGGGCGGCGTTGGTCACCGCGCGGGCCGCGGCGCCGGCGGCGCGGCGCAGGTCGGCGGGCTGGGGGTCGCTGCCGAGCCCGACGAGGACCAGCAGGGGGGCGCCGATGGCGCCCGAGGTGGGGATGCGGGTGACCTCGCCGACGGCGCCCTTGACGTCGAGGCTGGCCAGCAGCGGGCGCAGCTTGCGTCCGTAGGCCTTGGCGACGTCCTCCGCGCCGGGCGCGAGGTCGAGGCGGGGGCCGGTCTCCTTGGCCGAGCGGCGGCCCGTGGGGCTGCTCTGCACGACACCGACGACGACGGCGTCGGCCTTGGTCTTGGCGGGGCTGGCACTGCGCAAGGTAAACGAGGTCACCGCGCCACACTAACCATGGCGCGACCACCCCGTGGCGCGACCCGCGTCACCCCCGCCCGCGCGGACGTCGCTGGGGTAGGTTCGCGCCATGGCCGACCTGCTGACCTCGCCGCTGCACGACCGCCACCGGGCGCTGGGGGCCAAGACGGCCCCGTTCGGCGGGTGGGAGATGCCGCTGGAGTACCCCACCGGCGTGGTGGCCGAGCACACCGCGGTCCGCACGGGCGTGGGCGTCTTCGACGTCAGCCACCTCGGCAAGGCCGAGGTCACCGGGCCCGGGGCGGCGGCGTACGTCAACGCCTGCCTGACCAACGACCTCGACCGGATCGGCCCCGGGCAGGCGCAGTACACGCTGTGCTGCGACGACGAGACCGGCGGCGTGGTCGACGACCTGATCGTCTACCGCTACTCCGACGAGCGGGTGCTGCTGGTGCCCAACGCCGCCAACACCGCCGAGGTGGTGCGCCGCCTCGCCGGGTCGGCGCCCGACGGGGTCGAGGTCGTCGACCGGCACCGCGACCTGGCCGTGCTCGCCGTGCAGGGCCCGCGCAGCGACGAGGTGATGACCGCGCTGGGGCTGCCGGTCGACCACGACTACATGAGCTTCGTCGAGGCGACGTACGCCGGCGCGACGGTCGTGGTGTGCCGCACCGGCTACACCGGGGAGCGGGGCTACGAGCTGCTGGTGCCCAACGAGTCGGCGGGCGTGGTGTGGGACGCCCTGCTCGAGGCGGGCGCCGAGCACGGCATCCTGCCCTGCGGGCTGGGCGCCCGCGACACGCTGCGCACCGAGATGGGCTACCCGCTGCACGGCCAGGACATCTCGCTCGACGTGACTCCCGTGCAGGCCCGGATGGCCTGGGCGGTCGGCTGGGACAAGCCGGCCTTCTGGGGCCGCTCCGTGCTGGTGCGCGAGCGGGCCGAGAAGCCGGCGCGGGTGCTGCGCGGCATCGTCGCGACCGGGCGCGGCATCCCGCGCCCCGGCATGAGCGTCTCGCTCACCGCCGACGTGCTGGTCGGCGAGGTCACCTCGGGCACCTTCAGCCCCACCCTGCGCAAGGGCGTGGGCCTGGCGCTGGTGGCCGCCAGCGTGGCCCCCGACGCCGAGGTCGGCGTCGACATCCGCGGCCGTCGCGAGATCTTCCAGCTCACCAAGCCCCCGTTCGTCGACCCGTCGGTCAAGGAGTCCTGATGAACCTGCCCGAGCAGCCCCCGACCTTCCGTCCGCCCACGCCCGCCGAGCGCCCCTGGTGGTGGCGCCTCGAGGACGCCGAGGGCAACGAGGTCAGCGTCGAGGGCGAGCTGGCCGGCCAGCGCTTCTCCAGCCAGGCCGACGCGGAGTCGTGGGTGGGCGAGGCGTTCGCCGACCTGGCCGACGACGGCGTCGACGCCGTGGTCCTCTTCGAGCTCGAGCGCCGGGTCTACGGGCCCATGTCGCTGCATCCCTGACCCACCCCTCACCCCGTGCGTGCGGCCGACGAGCAGGACTTCGCGTCGTACGTCGCCGCGAGGCGCCCCGGGCTGGTGCAGGCGGTGGCGGTGCTGGGCAGCCCGCCGGGCCACGCCGCCACCCTGACCGACCGGGCCCTGGCGCGCGCCGGACGCGCGTGGGCCGAGGTGCGGCAGGGCTCCGGCCCCGACGCCGAGGTGTGGCGGCTGCTGCTCGAGGAGCGGGCGCGCGACCGCACGCGGTGGTGGCACGAGGAGCCCGCCACCGCGGCCCCGGGCCTCGACCGTCTCGAGCCCGGTCGTCGCGCCTGTCTCGTGCTCTCCGCCCTCGTCGGGCTGCTCGACCAGGACGTGGCGGCGCTGTCGGGCTGCTGGCCCAGCCCGGGCGACCCCGCGACGCCCGGGCTGGAGCAGCAGGCGCGCGAGCTGGCCGCGGACGTGCCCGTGGCGGGCCGCTCGGCCGCCGAGGTCGCGGCGCTGCGGGCGCCCCGGCGGCCGCGTCGGGGGCCGCTCGTCCTGGCGCTGGTGCTGGCGCTGCTGGTGGGCCTGGCCACCTGGCGCGGCCTGCGGTCCGAGGAGCCGCCGGAGGCCGAGCAGGTCGAGGAGGTCGTCGGCCCGGCGCGGGTGCGCCAGCTCGAGCACTCGGTGCCGATCCCGTGGTACGCCGCCGGCGAGCTCGTGGTCGGCTTCAGCGCGCTCGGCGTGCCGGGTGTGCGCCGGCTGGTCGCGGTGCGCGAGGCGGCCGTCTACAGCGATGGCGAGGGCCGGGTGGTGCGCGCCGACGCGTCGGGTGCGCGGCTGCTGCTGGGGCGCTCCGCCCCCGGCGCCGCGCTCGTCGGCGAGCGGGAGCGGGGATGGGTGGCCTGGGTCGAGGCCGGCAGCGACGAGCTGGTGGTCGTCGACGCGAGCGACGGCACCGAGCTCGGCCGCCGCGTGCTGGTGGGGCTCGGGACCGACGACGAGACGCCGCCGGCCGGGGTGGGGCCGGTGGCGCTGGAGGGCCCGACGTTGCACTACGTCGACGGAGCCGGCTCGCACGAGTGGCGTCCCGTCGACGACCCGGCGGGACGGGAGGACGTGTCACCGGGGCCGGCCACGCTGCTGGACGTCGACGGGTTGACCCGGGTGGTGCAGGGCACGCCGGGCTCGATCACCTTCGACGGGCCGTTCGGCCCGCCGCGCACCCGGCGCGGCGTGGGAGCCCAGCTCTCGTTCGGGGGCGGCTACGTCCTGACCCGGGTCGGTGGCGGGCGCTACGCCCCGCTGCGGGTCCACGACACCGCCACCGGCCGCCGGCGAGCGGCCGGGGTGCGCTCCGACGAGATCGCCCTCGACGCGGCGTTCAGCACGACCGGCGCGATCACCTACGTCATCGGCGACGGCTCCCAGGTGGCGGGCGCCGACGAGTTCCGCCGGCTCTCCGAGGCCCGCGGCTGGCTGCTGCGCACCTGCTTCGTCGGCTCGGGCTCGTGCACCGACCACCTGCGGGTCTCCAGCGCCGACGGTGAACCGCTGCTGGCCCGCTGAGCGACCCGTCCGCACCGGCCTCATGGCCGGGTACACCTAGAGTCGGCGCGTGCGGATGAGCCAGGTCGACGTGTTCAGCACCGAGCCGCTGCTCGGCAACCCGGTTGCGGTGGTCCACGACGCCGACGACCTCACCACCGAGCAGATGGCGGCGTTCGCGCGCTGGACCAACCTGTCGGAGACGACGTTCCTGCTGCGTCCCACCGACCCGGCGGCCGACTACCGGCTGCGGATCTTCACGCCGGGCGAGGAGCTGCCCTTCGCGGGCCACCCGACCCTCGGCTCGGCGCACGCCTGGCTCGAGGCCGGCGGCCTCGCGCAGGGCGAGACGGTGGTGCAGGAGTGCGGTGCCGGGCTGGTGCCGGTGCGCCGCGACGGGGAGCGGCTGGCCTTCGCCGCCCCGCCGCTGCTGCGCTCGGGCCCGGTCGAGGAGGCCGACCTGGCGCGGGTGCGCCGGGCGCTGGGCCTGGCGCCCGACGAGGTCCGCGCGGCGGCGTGGGTCGACAACGGGCCGGGCTGGGTGGCGGTGCTGCTGCGCGACGCCGACGCCGTGCTCGGCCTGCGGCCCGACTGGTCGGCCTTCGACGACCTGGAGATCGGGGTCGTCGGCGCCCACGCAACCGGCTCGGAGGCGGCGCTGGAGGTGCGGGCCTTCTGCCCCGGCATCGGGGTGCCCGAGGACCCGGTCACCGGCAGCCTCAACGCCGGCCTGGCCCAGTGGTTGCTGGGGGAGCGGGTGCTGGGCGAGGGGCTCGCCACGTCGTACGTCGCCGCTCAGGGCACCGCCATCGGTCGTCGCGGACGCGTGCACGTCGACCTGGAGGGCCAGGGGTCCGACGCGCAGGTCTGGGTCGGCGGGGCCACGCGCACCACCATCGCGGGCGAGCTGCACCTGTGACCGGGCCGCGGCGCTAGGGTCGGGGCGTGCAGGCCTACCTCCACCTCCTCCAGCGGATCCTCGACGAGGGCGTCGAGAAGTCCGACCGCACCGGCACCGGCACGCTCAGCGTCTTCGGCCACCAGATGCGCTTCGACCTGCGCCAGGGCTTCCCCCTGGTGACCACCAAGAAGGTGCACACCCGCTCGGTCTTCGGCGAGCTGCTGTGGTTCCTGCGCGGTGACACCAACGTCGCGTGGCTGCAGGAGCGCGGCATCAGCATCTGGGACGAGTGGGCCGACGAGGCCGGCGACCTCGGCCCGGTCTACGGCCACCAGTGGCGCTCGTGGCCCACGCCCGACGGTGGTCACGTCGACCAGCTCGCCAAGGTCGTCGAGCAGATCCGCACCAACCCCGACTCGCGGCGCCACATCGTCTCGGCCTGGAACGTCGCCGACGTCGACGACATGGCGCTGCCGCCCTGCCACACGCTCTTCCAGTTCTACGTCGCGCCCTCGCCCGACGGCGGCCCGGGCCGGCTGTCGTGCCAGCTCTACCAGCGCTCGGCCGACACCTTCCTCGGCGTGCCGTTCAACATCGCCTCCTACGCGCTGCTGACCCACATGGTCGCCCAGGTCACCGGGCTCGAGGTCGGCGACTTCGTGCACACCCTGGGCGACGCGCACCTCTACACCAACCACCTCGACCAGGCCCGCCTGCAGCTGACCCGCGAGCCCCGGCCGCTGCCGACGCTGCGCCTGGACCCCGCGGTCACCGAGATCGACGCCTTCGAGCTCGAGCACGTCACGCTCGAGGGCTACGACCCGCACCCGGTGATCAAGGCCCCGATCGCCGTATGACGCCCGCTCCCCGCACCGACCAGCGCGTCGTGCTGGTCGCGGCGTACGCCCGCAACCGCGTCATCGGTGCCGACGGCGACATCCCGTGGCGCATCTCCGAGGACTTCGCCCACTTCAAGCGCGAGACGCTCGGCCACGTCCTGGTGATGGGCCGGCGCACCTGGGACTCGATCGGGCGCCCGCTGCCGGGCCGCACCACGGTCGTGCTGACCCGCGACCCGTCGTTCGACCCCGGGTTCGACGACGTGCGCGTGGTGCGCAGCCTCGACGAGGCGCTCGGGGTCGCCGCCGACCTGCCGGGCGACGTGGTCGTCGCCGGGGGAGGGGAGATCTACCGCCTGGCGCTCCCGCTCGCGACCCACCAGGTGCTGACCGAGGTCGACCTCGAGCCTGCCGGCGACGCGACCTACCCGGTGTTCCCCCTCGACGAGTGGACCGAGACCCGCCGCGAGCACCGGCCCGACCTGGGCCTCGACTGGGTCTGGTGGGAGCGTCGGTGAGGCGCATCGGGCTGATCGGCGGCATGAGCTGGGAGTCGACGGCCGAGTACTACCGGCTGCTCAACACCATGGTGGCCGAGCGCCTCGGCGGGCTGCACTCCGCCGACCTGCTGCTGGCCTCGGTCGACTTCGCGGTGGTCGAGCAGATGCAGGCGCAGGGGCGCTGGGACGACGCGGCCGCGCTGCTGGTCCGCGAGGCCCGGGTGCTCCAGGCGGGTGGCGCCGACTTCCTGGTGCTGTGCACCAACACGATGCACAAGGTCGCCGACCGGGTGCAGGCGGCCGTGGGCATCGACCTGCTGCACCTGGCCGACGCCACGGCCGCGGTCGTCACCGGGGCGGGCGTGCGCCGGGTCGGGCTGCTCGGCACCCGGTTCACCATGGAGCAGGACTTCTACCTCGACCGGCTGCGCGGGCACGGGCTCGACGTGGTGGTGCCGGGCGCCGACGACCGGCGGCTCGTCGACACGGTCATCTACGACGAGCTGTGCCGTGGCGTCGTGCGCGAGCAGTCGCGGCGCGAGTACGAGCGGGTGGTCGCCGCGCTGGTCGACGACGGCTGCGAGGCCGTGGTGCTGGGCTGCACCGAGATCGAGCTGCTGCTCGACCCGTCCACACGCCCTGCCGGCGCGCGGCTCTTCGCGACCACCCGGCTGCACTGCGAGGCTGCCGTCGACCGGGCGCTCGCCCCCGGTGACCGCCCGGTGATCACCCGATGATCGTCGTCGCGGCGGTCGCCTTCGTGCGCGACGAGCAGGTGCTCACCGTGCGCAAGCGCGGCACCGCGCGCTTCATGCTCGTCGGCGGCAAGCCCGAGCCCGGCGAGTCGGCGTACGACGCCGCGGTGCGCGAGACCCGCGAGGAGGTCGGCCTCGACGTGGGCGGGCCCGGCGCGCTCGTGCCGCTGGGCGTCTACCTGGCGCCGGCCGCCAACGAGCCGGGACGCCAGCTGCACTCCACCGTCTTCACCGCCGTGCTGCCGGGGGAGCCGCGTGCGGCCGCCGAGATCGCGGAGCTGCGGTGGATGTCGCTCGACGGCGACGGCCACGCCGACCTGGCGCCGATGCTCGAGCACCACGTGCTGCCCGCCCTGCGCGCCCTCGGCCCGTCGGCGGCACCCCGCCCGCACTGACCCCCTCCTGGGTTCGTCGACCGGTTGATCAACGGCCGGGTCCGTTGATCAACCGGTCGACGAACTCGCGGGGAGAGGTCGTGGGGCGGCAGCGGGGCGCCGGCGGCGGGCGGGTGGCAGGCTGGCCCCATGGAGCTGCGCATCTTCACCGAGCCCCAGCAGGGCGCCACCTACGACGACCTGCTGAGGGTGGCCCAGGAGGCCGAACGACTGGGGTTCGGGGCGTTCTTCCGCTCCGACCACTACCTGGGCATGGGCACCGAGGGGTTGCCGGGGCCGAGCGACGCCTGGATCACGCTGGCCGGGCTCGCTCGCGAGACCAGCACCATCCGGCTCGGCACCATGATGACCAGCGCCACCTTCCGTCACCCGGGTCCGCTCGCGATCTCGGTGGCCAACGTCGACCAGATGAGCGGCGGGCGGGTCGAGCTCGGTCTCGGTGCCGGCTGGTTCGAGGCCGAGCACCAGAAGTACGCGATCCCGTTCCCGGCGGTGGGCGAGCGGTTCGACCGCTTCGAGGAGCAGCTGGCGGTCGTGACCGGGCTGTGGTCCACCGAGGGCGGCTTCACCTACGAGGGCCGGCACCACACGGTGCTCGACTCCCCGGGCCTCCCCAAGCCGGTGCAGCGCGACGGCCACCGGGGCGGGCCGCCGGTGCTCATCGGCGGGCGCGGCAAGAAGCGCACACCGGCGCTCGCGGCGGCGTACGCCGACGAGTTCAACCTGCCGTTCGTCCCCTTCGAGGAGGGCCTCGAGCAGCACGACAGGGTGCGGGCCGCCTGCGAGGCCGTCGACCGCGACCCGGCCTCGCTCGTCTACTCCAGCGCGCTCGTGCTGTGCGTGGGCGAGACCGAGGCCGACGTGGCTCGCCGCGCGGCGGCCATCGGTCGCGACCCCGACGAGCTGCGCGAGAACGGTCTGGCCGGCACCGTCGAGGAGGTCGTCGACACGATCGGGCGCTACGCCGGCTCCGGCCAGACCCGCCTCTACCTGCAGACCCTCGACCTGGGCGACCTCGACCACCTGCGGCTCGTGGCCGAGCAGGTCGTGCCGCAGGTCGGTTGAGCAGGGCGCCCCGCACCTCGGTTGAGGAGGTCGCGCAGCGACCGTCTCGAAACCAGCGATAACCTGCTCCCATGACCTCGACCCCCGCGCCGAACCCCGCGCCGTTCGGCCGAGTCCTGACCGCGATGGCCACCGCGTTCCACGCGGACGGGTCGGTCGACCTCGACGCCACCGCGCGCATCGCCACGCACCTGGTCGAGCACGGCAACGACGGCGTCGTGGTCTCGGGCACGACCGGTGAGTCGCCGACCACGACGGTGGCCGAGGACGGCAGGATCCTCGCCGCCGTCAAGGACGCCGTGGGCGAGCGCGCGGTCGTGGTCGCCGGCGTCGGCACCAACGCCACCGCGCACTCGGTCGAGCTGGCCCAGCAGGCCGAGAAGATCGGCGTCGACGGCATCCTGCTGGTCACCCCGTACTACAACAAGCCCGGCCAGGCCGGCGTGCTGCACCACTTCCGCACCGTCGTGGAGTCGGCCGACCTGCCCGTGATGCTCTACGACGTGCCCGGCCGCACCGGCACCACGATCGCCATGGAGACCTACGAGCAGGCCATCGCCTGGGACCGGGTCGTCGCGGTCAAGGACGCCGTCGGCGACCTCGTGCGCGCGGTCCGGCTGGGCCAGATGGGCTACGCCGTCTACTCCGGCGACGACGAGGCGAACCTCGGCTACCTGGCGCACGGCGCCGTCGGCGTCGTCAGCGTCGTGGGCCACGTCGCCGGCCGCGAGCTGCGGGCGATGGCCGACGCGCACGCGCGCGGCGACAACGCCGCCGCCCTCGAGATCTTCACGCGGATGCTCCCCGCGATCGACGCCGTCATGGGCGTCGCCAACTACGGAGCCACCACCGCCAAGGCCGCGCTGCAGCTGCTGGGCGTGCTCGAGAACCGCCACGTCCGCGCGCCCCTGGTCGCGCTCGACGACACCGAGGTCGAGGCGCTGCGCGTCGGCCTCGCGGCGGCCGGGCTCCTGCCGGCCAGCGCGACCGAGGCCTGACCACCAGACAGGACCTGCATGTCCCACCCCCACCCCGAGCTGTCCGCGCCACCGGCCCTGCCCGACCACGGGCTGCGCGTGATCCCCTTCGGCGGGCTCGGCGAGGTCGGTCGCAACATGACCGCCTTCGAGCACCAGGGCCGCCTGCTCATCGTCGACTGCGGGGTGCTCTTCCCCGAGGACCACCAGCCCGGCGTCGACCTGATCCTGCCCGACTGGTCCTCGATCAGGGACCGCCTCGACACCGTCGAGGCCCTGGTGCTCACCCACGGGCACGAGGACCACATCGGGGCCACGCCCTACCTGCTGCGCGAGCGCGAGGACATCCCGCTCGTCGGCTCCGAGCTGACCCTGGCGCTGCTGGGCTCCAAGCTGCGCGAGCACCGGCTGCGCGAGACCGTGCACCACGTGGTCAGGGAGGGCGACCGGATCAGCTTCGGGCCCTTCGACCTCGAGTTCGTCGCGGTCAACCACTCCATCCCCGACGCGCTGGCCGTGGCGATCCGCACCAGCGCCGGCACCGTGCTGCACACCGGCGACTTCAAGATGGACCAGCTGCCCCTCGACGGGCGGATCACCGACCTGCGGGCCTTCGCCAGGCTGGGGGAGGAGGGGGTCGACCTCTTCCTCACCGACTCCACCAACGCCGAGACGCCGGGGTTCACCCCGACCGAGAAGGCGATCACCCCCGTGATCGACCAGGTGTTCCGCGACTCCGAGCAGCGCATCATCGTGGCCTGCTTCGCCTCCCACATCCACCGGGTCCAGCAGGTCCTCGACGCGGCGTACGCCCACGAGCGCCAGGTGGCGTGGGTGGGGCGCTCGATGGTGCGCAACATGGGCATCGCCCGCGACCTGGGCTACCTCAAGGTGCCGCCCAACACGGTGGTGGAGGCCAAGCAGCTCGCGCAGCTGCCGGCCGAGCACCAGGTGCTGATCTCGACCGG
Source organism: Nocardioides sp. 31GB23 (assembly GCF_040012395.1). NCBI lineage: Bacteria > Bacillati > Actinomycetota > Actinomycetes > Propionibacteriales > Nocardioidaceae > Nocardioides > Nocardioides sp. 31GB23. Next base: position 18,575 of record NZ_JBDYKJ010000063.1, read on the forward strand.
CTCGCAGGGCGAGCCGATGAGCGCGCTGGCGCGGATCGCGCAGCGCAACCACAACATCGTGCACATCGAGGAGGGCGACACCGTCCTGCTCGCCTCGAGCCTGATCCCCGGCAACGAGAACGCCGTCTACCGGGTCATCAACGGGCTGGCCCGCTGGGGCGCCAACGTCGTGCACAAGGGCAACGCGATGGTGCACGTCAGCGGGCACGCCAGCGCCGGCGAGCTGCTCTACTGCTACAACATCGTGCAGCCGCGCAACGTGCTGCCGGTGCACGGCGAGATCCGGCACATGCAGGCCAACGCCGCGCTGGCCCGGATGACGGGCGTGCCCAACGTCGTGGTCGCCGAGGACGGCGTGGTCGTCGACCTGGTCGACGGGGTGGCCCAGGTGGTCGGCAAGGTCGACTGCGGCTACGTCTACGTCGACGGCTCCTCGGTCGGCGACGTCACCGAGTCGGACCTCAAGGACCGGCGGATCCTCGGAGAGGAGGGGTTCATCTCCGTGATCGTGGTGATGGACTCGGTCACCGGCAAGGTCGCCAGCGGTCCCGAGATCCACGCCCGCGGCAACGCCATCGACGCCGCCAGCCTCGAGGAGGTCAAGCCGGCCATCATCGAGGCGCTCGACCTCGCCGTGGCCGAGGGCAGCACCGACACCTACCAGCTGCAGCAGACCGTGCGCCGCGTCATCGGCCGCTGGGTGTCCAGCACCCACCGGCGCCGCCCGATGATCATCCCGGTGGTCATCGAGTCCTGATCGCCGCTGGGGCTCGTGCCTCGTCGGTGGGTCGGGTGGTCTCGACCCGCCCGTCGCGGCCTCGTTCCTCGGCCGCGGGGCTTGCTCGACCTGCCGAGCCCACGCTCGGGGCTCGTGCCTCGCCCCGAGCTGCTCGTGCAAAACCCTCAAGCGACACGTGAGGGTGGGGCGAGTGTTAATCCCTGGGACTGGTGAGGCGTTCCCCTAGGGTGGCCAGCATGGCGACCCGTACGTCTTCCCCGCCGGGGTCGCGGAGCACGAGCACGTCCACGAACGGGTCCTCGACCCGGTCCGGCAGCTCAAGCACCCGACCTCGGAGTACCTCCACCACCAGCGCTGCGCGCGCGAGCTCGACCGGCAAGCGCCCGTCGAGCTCCAAGCGCACCCCGACGACCAAGAAGAAGAGCACGGCCAAGCGGCCGGCCCCTCGCGCGGTGCGCAGCGGGCCCAGCCCGGTGCTGCTCACGCTGGGCGCGGTGGCGCGCGGGATCGGGGCGGTGTGGCTGGCCGTGGCCCACGGCGTGGGCGCGCTGGCCCGGGGGATCGGGCGCAGCGCCCGCGACCTCGACCCCGAGCACCGTCGTGACGGCGCCGGCCTGCTGCTGCTGGCGCTGGCGGTCGTGACCGCGGGGGCGGTGTGGTTCCAGATCCAGAGCCCGGTCACCGACCCGGTGCGCACCGCCGTCGCCGGCTCCGTCGGCAAGCTCGGCTGGTTCGTGCCGATGGCCCTGGTCTGGGTCGGCTGGCGCACCATGCGCGACCCGGTCAGCAACGGCCCCGCGGGCCGTCAGGTCATCGGGTGGACCGCGCTGGCCTTCGGCCTGCTCGGGATCGTGCACATCGCCAACGGCAGCCCGCAGCCGGTCGCCGGCGACGCGACCCCGCTGCAGGCCGGCGGGGGAGCGGTGGGCTACGTCGTCTCCTCGCTGCTGCTCGACCTGCTGCGCTCGACGTACGTCGTGGTGCCGCTGCTGCTGATGCTCGTGGCGTTCGGCGTGCTGGTCGTCACCGCCACCCCCGTCTACCAGGTGCCCGACAAGCTCGCGGCCCTGCGCGACCAGGCCCTGGGCCGCCACCTCGACGACGACGAGCGCGCCCCGCGCGGTCGCTCGCGCCGCGAGGACGACGAGATCGACCCCGACATGGGCGACCCGGCGTACGACACCCCGGTGCTCAGCGACCGCGAGATCGACAAGCGCAAGCGCAAGCGGGAGCGCGACGCCCTCGACGTGGCGATGGACGAGGACCTCACCGTCGAGCAGCAGGCCGCGCGCGGCGAGCGCGAGGACAGCAGCGTCGGGGTGGACATCTTCGCCCCCGCCCCGGTCGTGCCCGAGCCCAAGGCCGCCAAGGAGGAGCTCGAGCCGCCGCCGCACTCGCCGCTGCCGCCGCGCGTCGAGCAGCTCTCGCTCTCGGGCGACATCACCTACTCGCTGCCGGCCAACGAGGTGCTCAAGCCCGGCTCGGTGCACAAGGCCCGCTCGAAGGCCAGCGACGACGTCGTCGCCCGCCTGACCAACGTGCTCGACGAGTTCGGCATCGACGCCCAGGTCACCGGCTACACCCGGGGGCCCACGGTCACCCGCTACGAGGTCGAGCTCGGCGCCGGCATCAAGGTCGAGAAGGTCACCGCGCTCAGCAAGAACATCGCGTACGCCGTCGCCTCGGCCGACGTTCGGATCCTCAGCCCGATCCCGGGCAAGTCCGCGATCGGCATCGAGATCCCCAACATCGACAAGGAGATCGTCAGCCTCGGCGACGTGCTGCGCTCTGGCACGGCCCGCAGCGACCACCACCCGATGGTCTGCGGCCTGGGCAAGGACGTGGAGGGCGGCTTCGTCGTCGCCAACCTGGCGAAGATGCCGCACCTGCTGGTGGCCGGTGCCACCGGCTCGGGCAAGTCGTCGTTCATCAACTCGATGATCACCTCGATCCTGATGCGCTCCACGCCCGACGAGGTCCGGATGATCATGGTCGACCCCAAGCGGGTCGAGCTCAACGCCTACGAGGGCGTGCCGCACCTGATCACCCCGATCATCACCAACCCCAAGAAGGCCGCCGAGGCGCTGGCCTGGGTCGTGCGCGAGATGGACATGCGCTACGACGACCTGGCCAACTTCGGCTTCCGCCACATCGACGACTTCAACAAGGCGGTGCGCGCCGGCAAGGTGGAGGTGCCCCCGGGCAGCGAGCGCGAGCTCTCGCCCTACCCCTACCTGCTGGTGATCGTCGACGAGCTCGCCGACCTGATGATGGTCGCCCCCCGCGACGTCGAGGACGCGGTCGTGCGGATCACCCAGCTGGCCCGAGCGGCCGGCATCCACCTGGTGCTGGCCACCCAGCGCCCCAGCGTCGACGTGGTCACCGGCCTGATCAAGGCCAACGTGCCGAGCCGGCTGGCCTTCGCCACCTCGAGCCTCTCCGACAGCCGGGTCATCCTCGACCAGCCGGGTGCGGAGAAGCTGGTCGGCCAGGGTGACGGGCTGTTCCTGCCCATGGGGGCCTCCAAGGCCGTGCGTGTGCAGGGCTCCTGGGTCACCGAGGCCGAGATCGCGCAGGTCGTGCAGCACTGCAAGACCCAGCTGGAGCCGACCTACCGCGAGGACGTGACCGCCCCGGCGGCCGCCAAGCGCGACCTCGACGACGACATCGGCGACGACATGGACCTGGTCATCCAGGCGATCGAGCTGGTCGTCTCGACCCAGTTCGGCTCCACCTCGATGCTGCAGCGCAAGCTCCGCGTGGGCTTCGCCAAGGCCGGCCGCCTCATGGACATCCTGGAGTCCCGTGGCGTGGTCGGTCCCTCCGAGGGCTCCAAGGCCCGTGACGTGCTGATCAAGCCCGACGAGGTCGACGGCCTGATCGCGACCCTGCAGGGGGAGATGTGAGCGAGGACCAGATGGACCCGACCATGACCGAGACCCAGACCGAGAGCCAGGCCGAGACCCAGGTCGAGGCCGAGCAGCGCACCGTCGAGGTGCGCCGTGACGTGCGTGTCGCGGCCGGCCTCGGCGTCGTGGCCACCCTGGTGGCGGCGGCGTACGTCGTGCGCGTCGCCGGGGGCGGCAGCGCCCTCGACTGGGCGCTGCTCACCCTGGTGGGCGCGATCGCCGCGGTGCACCTCGCGACGCTGGCCGACAGCCGGGCGCCGCTCTTCGTCGCCGACGAGCACGGCGTGCGGCTGCGGCGCGGCCGCAGCTGGCACGGCCTGCCCTGGAGCGACATCGACGCGGTCGAGGTGCTCGCGCGCCGCCGCTTCTGGCGCGACGGCTCGCTCGACGTGCTGGCGGGCGAGGACGAGCCGCGCAGCGTGCCGCTGGCCCTGGCCACCACCGTGACCGGGGTGCCCGAGGGCTCCGACCTGGTCGCGGCGCTCGACGAGCTGGCCGACGGCGCCACCGAGGTCGTCCAGATCGAGGGCTACGAGTACGTCGACGAGGACGAGTGGGCCGCGGCCCGGGGCGACCTGGAGGCTGAGGCGCCGCTCGCCGACCAGCCCGAGGTCCAGCCCGAGCTCCAGCCCGAGGTCCAGCCGGACCCGGTGCTCCACACCGACACCGACACCGACACCGACGAGACCACCGAGCCCGCCGCGCACCGCCTGCCCGACCCGCGCCCGCTGCTGGCCCAGGCGATCGGCCGTGTCGCCTCCGGGCTGCCCGACCGGTTCCGCCCCGGCGGCGCGTCGGCGGGGGAGGCCCGGCCGGTGCTGGAGCCGGCGGCGTCGTACGCCAGCGCCACCCCGGCGGCGCTGCGCGACCCGGTCACGGCCGTGCGCGCCGAGATCCGCAGCGACGTGAGCCTGGCGCGCCCCGACCAGGACCAGACCCAGGTCTTCGGCGCCAACGCGCTGCGCCTCGACACCCACGACTCGGAGGGATCCGACACCGCCGTGCGGCTGCCCGAGGCCCGCGAGCTGCGCCGCCCCGGCAGCGTGTCGCTGGTCGAGGACACCGTGCAGTGGAGCCAGCGCGACGAGCGGGTCCGCCCGATCGCCACCGAGGGCTCGCCGGTCGAGCCGATCGTGCTCGACGACCTCGGTGAGCCCGCCGCCGATCCGGTCATCGGCCCCGAGCTGGCCGCTGCTCGCACCCGGCTGGGGCTCAGCGTCGACCAGCTGGCCGACCGCACCCGCATCCGCCCGCACGTCATCGAGTCGATCGAGGTCGACGACTTCGCGCCCTGCGGCGGCGACTTCTACGCCCGCGGCCACCTGCGCACCCTCGCGCGGGTGCTGGGCACCGACGTGACGCCCCTGCTGGCCCACTACGACGAGCGGTACGCCGACGCCCCGATCAACCCGCGTCGCGTCTTCGAGGCCGAGCTCGGCTCGGGCGGCGCCATCCGCGCCACCCGCGGCGGGCCGAACTGGTCGGTGCTGATCGCCGCGGTGATGGCGCTGGTGCTGGCCTGGTCGGTCGCGCGGCTGATCACCGACAGCCCCGTCGAGCTTCGCGACCCCGTCCCGCAGCTCTCGACGGCCGGGTCCACCACCGCCGGTGAGCCGGTGCCGGTGGTGCTGACGGCTGCCGGCGGCGGTGCCGAGGTCGTGGTCCGCGACGGTGCCAACGAGCTGGTCTACAAGGGCTCGCTGGCCTTCGGCGAGACCAAGGTGCTGACCAAGGTCTCCCAGCCGGTGCGCGTGCAGTCCAGCGACGGCTCGCTCGAGGTCAGCGTCGACGGCGTCGAGCAGGGCGCGCTGGGCAGCACCGGCCAGGAGGCGCAGAACACCTTCGTCGCCGACCGGTGAGCGCTGGTTCGCGCGGCCGGGTGCCGGGCGGCCATACTCGACGACAGCCATGAGCACCCAGACACCCGCCGCCCCTGACCAGACCACCGCCCCCGACCTGCTGTCGGTGGCGATGGTGACCCTCGGCTGCGCGCGCAACGAGGTCGACTCCGAGGAGCTCGCCGGCCGCCTCGAGGCCGGCGGGTTCCGGCTCGTCGACGACGCCTCCGAGGCCGACACGGTCGTGGTCAACACCTGCGGCTTCGTCGAGGCCGCCAAGAAGGACTCCGTCGACACCCTGCTCCAGGCCGCCGACCTCAAGACCGAGCACGGCGGCAAGGCGCAGGCGGTCGTGGCCGTCGGCTGCCTGGCCGAGCGCTACGGCAAGGACCTGGCCGAGTCGCTGCCCGAGGCCGACGCCGTGCTGGGCTTCGACGACTACCCCGAGATCGCGGCGCGGCTGCGCTCGATCGTGGCGGGGGAGACCCACGAGGCGCACACGCCCCAGGACCGGCGCCGGCTGCTGCCGATCAGCCCGGTCGAGCGGGCCGCGACCGAGCTGGCCGTGCCCGGCCACGGCGACGTCACCACGGTCGGCCAGGGCGGGCCCGCGACCGGCCCGCGCGCCGTACGCCGTCGCCTCGACTCGGGGCCGATGGCGCCGCTCAAGCTGGCCTCGGGATGCGACCGCCGCTGCTCGTTCTGCGCGATCCCCGCCTTCCGGGGCTCCTTCGTCTCGCGCCGGCCGGCCGACGTGCTGACCGAGGGGCGGTGGCTGGCCACCCAGGGGGTGCGCGAGCTGTTCCTGGTCTCGGAGAACTCCACGTCCTACGGCAAGGACCTCGGCGACCTGCGCCTGCTCGAGACGATGCTGCCCGAGCTGGCCGCCATCGAGGGCGTGGAGCGGGTGCGGGTCTCCTACCTGCAGCCCGCCGAGACCCGCCCGGGGCTGATCGAGGCGATCGCCACGACGCCCGGCGTGGTGCCCTACTTCGACCTCTCCTTCCAGCACGCCAGCAACGCCGTGCTGCGCCGGATGCGCCGCTTCGGCGACCCGGAGAGCTTCCTGGGCCTGCTCGAGCAGGTCCGCTCGTTCGCGCCGCTGGCCGGGGTGCGCTCCAACGTCATCGTCGGCTTCCCCGGCGAGAGCGAGGACGACCTCGAGACGCTGTGCGACTTCCTGGTCGCCGCCCGGATGGACGTCACCGGGGTCTTCGGCTACTCCGACGAGGACGGCACCGAGGCGGCCCGCCTCGACGGCAAGCTCGACGAGGACGAGGTGCGCGCGCGCACCGAGCACGTCACCGCCCTGGTCGAGCAGCTCAACTCCGAGCGCGCCGAGGAGCGCGTCGGCGAGCGCGTCGAGGTGCTCGTCGAGGCCCTGCTCGACGAGGACGGCGACCCGCTGGCCTCCGGCCGTGCGGCCCACCAGGGCCCCGAGGTCGACGGCACCACCTACCTGCCCGAGTCCGCTGGGCTGCGCATCGGCGACTTGGTGCCGGCCGTGGTGACCGGCACCGACGGCGTCGACCTGATCGCCGAGGAGATCCGATGACCGAGCCCACCAGCGAGCGGTCGGGCGCCGCGCAGTCGACGCGCCCGAGCAACTGGAACCTGCCCAACGCGCTGACGACGCTGCGCATCGTGATGGTGCCGTTCTTCGGCGCCGCGCTGCTGGTCGACGGCGGCGACTCCGCGACCTGGCGCACCGTGGCCTACGTGATCTTCGCGCTCGCCATGATCACCGACAAGATCGACGGCGACATCGCGCGGGCCCGCAACCTGGTCACCGACTTCGGCAAGATCGCCGACCCCATCGCCGACAAGGCGATCACCGGCATGGCCCTGATCGCCCTGGCCATCGTGGGCGACGTCTGGTGGTGGGTCACGATCGTGGTGCTGCTGCGCGAGTGGAGCGTCACCCTGATGCGCCTCTCGGTCGCCAAGCGGGTGGTGATCGCCGCCAAGGACCTGGGCAAGTGGAAGACCACGGCGCAGGCGCTGGCGCTGGGTGGGCTGACCCTGCCGCTGCGCGACCCCGACCTGCCCGACGTGCTCGAGGTGCCCGGCGAGGTGCTCTTCTACCTCGCCCAGGTGCTGCTGGCCGTGGCTGTCGCGCTGACCCTGTGGTCGGGCTGGGAGTTCTTCCGCGACCTGTGGAGGCAGCGCCACACGCTGCGCGGCCCCCGGGGCTGAGAGCCCTCTTTCACGAACGGCCACGACCCGACAACGGGAGATCTTGCCGAGTCGTGGCCGCCCGCGGTGGCAGTGGTTGACCGGATTGTGCTTTCGGGATGTCTGGACATCCAAGGTTCACGTGCCGGAAGCATTTGAGGCCCTCACGACGGATACGTTGCGCTCGCCGTATCCGGATAACCGTAAGGACCCACACACGTGTCATCTCGCACCCTGGCGGGACGGGCCACCCGTCCCCTCGCCGTCGGGCTGGGGCTGGGCCTCGCCGCCAGCGCCCTGACCCTCACCACCACCACCGCGGCGTACGCCGCGGACCCGGTGTCGATCACCCTGCTGAACATCAACGACTTCCACGGTCGCATCGATGCCAACACCACCAGGTTCGCCACGACCATCGAGCAGATCCGTGCCGACAAGGGCGAGGCCAACACCTTGTTCCTCTCGGCCGGTGACAACATCGGTGCGTCGGTCTTCGCCTCCAACGTGCAGGACGACGAGCCGACCATCGAGGTGCTCAACGCCCTCGAGCTCGCCTCCTCCGCCGTCGGCAACCACGAGTTCGACAAGGGCTTCGCCGACCTGACCGGTCGCGTGGCGGGCCTGGCCGACTGGAGCTACCTGGGCGCCAACGTCTATGCCGAGGGCACCCAGGAACCCGCCCTGCGCGAGTACGACACCTTCGAGGTCAACGGAGTCACGGTGGGCGTGATCGGCGCCGTCACCCAGGAGACCCCCACCCTGGTCAGCTCGAGCGGCGTCGCCGGCCTCGACTTCGGTGACCCGGTCGAGGCCGTCAACCGTGTCGCTGCCCAGCTGTCCGACGGCGACGACGCCAACGGCGAGGCTGACGTGATCGTGGCTGAGTACCACGAGGGTGCCGGCGCTGGTGTCCCGGACGGCTCCACGCTGGAGGAGGAGGTCGCGAACGGCGGAGCCTTCGCTGAGATCGTCAACAGCACCGACGCCGAGGTCGACGCCATCTTCACCGGCCACACCCACAAGCAGTACGCCTGGGACGCTCCCGTCCCTGGGGAGACGGGCACGACGCGCCCGATCGTGCAGACCGGTTCGTACGGCGAGAACATCGGCCAGATCGACCTCAGCGTCGACCCGGAGAGCGGTGACGTCACGGCTTCGGCCGGCCAGAACGTCGCCCGCGCCGCCGAGGAGGACCTGTCCTACCCCCGGGTCGCCGAGGTCAAGACGATCACGGACGCGGCCATCGAGTTCTCCCAGGAGATCGGCAACCAGCCGGTCGGCGAGATCACCGACGACATCACCACCGCCTTCGGCGGCGGCTCGTACGTCGACGGGGAGTGGACCGGCGGCGGGCGCGACAACCGCGCCGAGGAGTCGGCCATGTCGCACCTGGTTGCCCAGGCGCTTCTCGACGGTTTGCCCTTCGGCGAGCCCGACATCGGTCTGACCAACCCCGGCGGGCTGCGTGCGGACTTCCTGTACGCCGGCAACACCGCGGAGAACCCGCAGAACACCGACGGTGTCGTCACCTTCGCCGAGGCGAACTCGGTGCTGCCCTTCGGCAACACCATCGTCACCGCCGAGCTCAGCGGCGCCGACCTGATCACCATCTTCGACCAGCAGTGGCAGACCGCCGAGTCGCCGGAGGACCCGACGCCCAGCCGTCCCTACCTGGCGCTGGGTGCCTCGGAGAACGTCGACGTCGTGGCCGACCCGACTGCCCCGACCGGCGAGCACATCCTGTCTCTCAAGATCGACGGTGAGGAGGTCGACCCGCAGGCGACGTACTCGGTCGCGACCTTCAACTTCCTGGCCGAGGGCAACGACAACTTCCGCGCCTTCCGCAACGCCGAGGTCACCGACTCGGGGATCAGCGACGCCGAGCTCTTCCGTGACTACATCGCCGAGAGCTCGCCGATCAGCCCCGACCACGACCAGCGCCAGATGCTCGTCGACACCGACGACAGCGGCGTCAACGGCGGGGCCAGCGAGACGATCGAGGTGACCAAGCTCGGGCTCACCTCCCTCGGGTCGCCCGAGGACTCCTCGGTGACCGTCACTGGTGGCGGCGAGGAGCTCGGTACGTTCCCGGTCGTCGACCGGGCCGCCAGCATCGTGGTCGACGTGCCGGTCGAGCTGATCGGTGACTCGATCACCCTCACCAGCGAGCAGGGCGTCACCGCGACCCTGCCGGTGCTCAAGGCCGAGCCGGCCATGACGCTGAAGCGCAAGCCGGGCAAGGTTGTTGCTCGCCAGACGAAGATCAAGGTCATCACCCGCGTCCGCGTCGGTGAGGAAGCAGCCGAGGGCCGGGTTCGTGTCCGTGTCCCGGGCGGCCAGACCTTCGCCGGTCGTCTCAACGACAACGGGCGCGTCGTCATCAAGGTCACCAAGACCTTCGGCCGCCCCGGCGGCAAGAAGGTCGTCGTGACCTACCTGGGTGACGACACCACCGACCAGGCCTCGAAGACGCTGCGCTTCAAGGTCCGCTGATCCACCCGTCAGGCCCGCCGACCCCACGTCGGCGGGCC
>NZ_JBDYKJ010000064.1:0-27838 GCF_040012395.1 Nocardioides sp. 31GB23
AGACGGTTGCTGCGCAACCTCCTCAACCAACGGCTCCGCTGGTCGAGCAGGGAGGAGCGCCAGCGACGAGCGACGCCGAGACCCCGTGAGCACCACGCCCGCCGTACGCCATGGAGTCACCGGGTTTCGAGACGGTTGCTGCGCAACCTCCTCAACCAACGGCTCCGCTGGTCGAGCAGGGAGGAGCGCCAGCGACGAGCGACGCCGAGACCCCGTGAGGACCACGCCCGCCGTACGTCGCCGGACCGGGCCGACAGCAGAGTGGTCACTCCCGACAGTTCGTGCCCACCCGGCGGTGTCGTTCGTGACCACTGCACCGCCCGAGGCCAGTCGCCGTACGCCATGGAGTCGCCGGGTTTCGAGACGGTTGCTGCGCAACCTCCTCAACCAACGGCTCCGCTGGTCGAGCAGGGAGGAGCGCCAGCGACGAGCGACGCCGAGACCCCGTGAGCACCGCGCCCGCCGCGACCACTCGCCGTACGCCATGGAGTCACCGGGTTTCGAGACGGTTGCTGCGCAACCTCCTCAACCAACGGCTCCGCTGGTCGAGCAGGGAGGAGCGCCAGCGACGAGCGACGCCGAGACCTCGTGAGGACCGCGGCCGCCGTACGCCATGGAGTCGCCGGGTTTCGAGACAGGCGCTGCGCGCCTTCCTCAACCAACGGCACCGTTGGTCGAGCAGGGAGGAGCGCCAGCGACGAGCGACGCCGAGACCCCGTGAGCACCGCGCTCGCCGCGACCAGTCGCCGTACGCCATGGGCTCACCGGGTTTCGGCGACGCTCGAGCCTTCGGCCCTCGCTGCTCAACCAACGGCGGAGCCCTCGCTGCTCAACCAGCGGTGGGGAGGACCACCACGGGGTCGCCGGGGTGGGCGAGGCCGGGGCGGACGACGTGGCCGTCGACGCCGAGGGTGGGGGTGCCGCGCAGGGCGGTGAGGGCGGCGAGGACGCCGGGGCCGCGGCTCCCGGTGGCGGGGTCGAGGTCGAGCACGGCGCAGCGCGGCGTACGGGACGCGACCCGCACCACGGCGGAGCCAACGGCCACGTCACGACCCACCCAGCCGTCCTCGACGAACGCGCCACCGGCCTCGACCACGAGGTTGGCGCGCACGCGCGCGGGGTCGAGGTCGCCGAGCGCGGCGACCGACTCCGCGCCCACCAGGCTGACCGAGCCGCCGTAGACGACCCCGCCGACCGGCGCCCGCGCCAACCGCACCGACACACCGAGGTGGGCGGAGGCGGCCTCGGTGAAGGGCCCGTCGACCAGCTCGAGCGCCACCTCGCGGCCCCAGTAGTCGCAGGTGACCGACTCCCCCGAGAACGACGCAGGAGCACGCAGAGAAGCACGACCCGGCACCTGGAGAGCCAGGTCGTCACCGACCTCGTCGAGCACCATCCCGACCAGCCCCGGGTGCGCCACGGTGCGCAGCACCCGCTGCGCGGCGACGTCGACGAAGCACCAGCGCCGGTCGCCGACCACCCCGTCCGCGGCGAGCACCAGGCGCTCGCGCGCGAGGTGGCGCGTGCCCTTCGCGGCGGCGTACCCGACCCTGCTCACCCTCACCCGGGCGAGCCTGCCAGAACCCGGGCTTGTCCAGACCAGTGCGGACTGGTGAGGTACGCATGTGACCCAGGACTCCTACGCCGCCGGCCCCACCGAGCCGGCCCTCCCGGACACCACCATCGGCGCCGACCTGTCGCGCACCGTCGCCGCCCACCCCGACCGCGAGGCGCTCGTCGAGGTCGCCAGCGGGCGCCGCTGGACCTGGCGCGAGCTCGAGGACGACGTCGACCGGGTCGCCAAGGGCCTGATGGCCGCCGGCATCGCGGTCGGCGACCGGGTCGGGATCTGGGCGCCGAACTGCGCCGAGTGGACCCTGGTGCAGTACGCCGCCGCCCGCACCGGCGCCGTGCTGGTCAACGTCAACCCGGCCTACCGCACCCACGAGCTGTCCTACGCGATCAACCAGAGCGGGCTGTCGCTGATGGTGGCCGCGACGTCGTTCAAGTCCAGCGACTACACCGCGATGCTGCGCGAGGTCGCGCCGCAGTGCCCCGACCTGCGCCGGGTGGTGCACATCGGCACCGACGACTGGGACGCCCTGGTCGCCGGCGGCGCCGACATCACCGACGAGGCGCTGCGCGAGCGCGCGACCTCGCTGCACCCCGACGACCCGATCAACATCCAGTACACCTCGGGCACCACCGGCTACCCCAAGGGCGCGACGCTGACCCACCGCAACATCCTGGGCAACGGCTTCATGACCACCGAGCTGATCGGCCTGGGCCCCGACGACCGGCTGTGCATCCCGGTGCCCTTCTACCACTGCTTCGGCATGGTGATGGCCAACCTGGGCTGCACCTCCCACGGCACCACGATGGTGATCCCGGCGCCCGGCTTCGACCCCGAGACGACGCTGCGCACGATCGCCGAGGAGCGCTGCACCGGCGTCTACGGCGTGCCGACGATGTTCATCGCGATGCAGTCGCACCCCACCTTCGCCGAGCACGACCTGTCGTCGCTGCGCACCGGCATCATGGCCGGCTCGGTCTGCCCGGTCGAGGTGATGAAGCGCTGCGTCGACGACATGCACATGAGCGAGGTGGCCATCGCCTACGGCATGACCGAGACCTCGCCGGTCAGCTGCCAGACCCGCGTCGACGACGACCTCGAGCGGCGTACGGCGACCATCGGGCGGGTGCACCCGCACCTGGAGATCAAGGTGGTCGACCCGGTCAGCGGCGAGACCCTGCCCCGGGGCACCGCCGGGGAGTACTGCACCCGCGGCTACTCGGTGATGCGCGGCTACTGGGACGACGCCGACCGCACCGCCGAGGCGATCGACGCCGACGGCTGGATGCACACCGGCGACCTCGCGGTGATGCGCGAGGACGGCTACTGCACGATCGTGGGCCGCATCAAGGACATGGTGATCCGGGGCGGGGAGAACATCTACCCCCGCGAGATCGAGGAGTTCCTGCACACCCACCCCGACGTCGAGGACGTGCAGGTGATCGGGGTGCCCGACGAGCGCTACGGCGAGGAGCTCTGCGCGTGGCTGCAGCTGCGCGAGGGCGCCGAGCCCCTCGACGCCGCCGCGGTGCGCACCTTCTGCGAGGGCCGCCTCGCGCACTTCAAGATCCCGCGCTACGTGCTGGTCGTCGAGGAGTTCCCGATGACGGTGACGGGCAAGATCCGCAAGGTCGAGATGCGCGAGGAGACCACGCGCCTGCTCGAGCTGTGAGCGTCCCCGCGCCCGCCCTCAGCCGTTCGCCGACGCCGCCGGCGGGGTGGGGCGCACCGAGCCGCCGAAGTACATCGCGGCGATCTCGGGGTCGTCGATGATCGAGGCGGCGGGGCGCTGGGTGACCACGCGCCCGCTCTCCATCACGATGCCGTCGGTGGCCATCCGCATCCCGAAGCGCACGTTCTGCTCCACGATCAGGATGGTCTTGCCGCTCTCCTTGAGCGTCATCACCGACTCGTAGAGCACCTGCAGCGCCTTGGGGTCCAGGCCCAGCGACGGCTCGTCGAGCAGCAGCAGCACCGGGTCGAGCATCAGCGACCGGGCGAACTCGACCATCCGGCGCTGGCCGCCGGAGAGGTTGCCGGCGTTCTCGGCGGCCCGGTCGGCCACGATCGGGAACAGCTCGGCGACCTGGTCGTAGCGACGCTTCACCAGGGCGCGGTCGCGGCGGATGATGTAGGCGCCCAGCATCACGTTCTCGCGCACGCTCATGTTGGGGAACAGCGCGTTCGACTGCGGCACCTGCGAGACGCCCCGCTCGAGGATCTCGGCGGCCGAGCACTGGTGGGTGGGCTGGTCGCCCAGGTGGATCTCGCCCTGCCGGGGGCGCAGCAGGCCGCTGACGGTCTTGAGCACCGTCGACTTGCCGGCGCCGTTGGGGCCCACGATGCAGGCCACCGACCCCTTCTCGACGGTGATGTCGACGCCCTGCAGCACGTCGCCGCCGCCGTAGCCGGCCACGACGCCGGAGATGTGGAGCATGGTGCTCATGAGCTCGCCGCCTTGTCCTCCAGCACGAAGTCGTCGCCCAGGTAGGCGTCGATCACGGCCGGGTCGTTACGGATCTGGTCGGGGGTGCCCGAGGCGATGGCCCGGCCCCGGGCCAGCACGTGCACGGGATCGCACAGGTTGAGCACGAACTGCATGTTGTGCTCGACGATGAGGAAGGTCTTGCCGTAGGAGTTGAGCTCCTCGATCATCTCCCCCATCCGCTCGATCAGCACCGGGTTGATGCCGCCGGCGGGCTCGTCGAGCAGGATCAGCTGCGGGTCGAGCATCAGGATCTGGGCGAGCTCGACCAGCTTCTGCTGGCCGTAGGACAGCGCGTGCGCCCGCTGGTCGCGGAAGGCGCGCATGCCGACGTACTCGAGCAGCTCCTCGGCCGCGCGCGCCTCGGCGCCGCTGACCGCGATCTTGCCGAGCTGGCCCAGCGAGAAGGAGCGCTGCGCGGCCACGACGTTCTCGAGCACCGTCATCTCCCCGAAGAGCCGGGTGATCTGGAAGGTGCGTCCCAGTCCCTGGTGGGCCCGCTTCCACGACGGCAGCGTCTCGATGCGCTTGCCACCCAACAGGATCTCGCCGGAGTCGGCGCGGATGGTGTCGTCGATGAGGTTGAACAGCGTCGTCTTGCCCGACCCGTTGGGCCCGATCAGCCCGGTGATGGAGCCCTCGGGCACGGTGAAGGTCGCGCCGTCGACGGCCTTGACCCCGCCGAAGCTCTTGCGCAGGTCGCGCACCTCGAGCAGCGCCCGGTCGGGGATCTCGGAGCGATCGACCAGCTGCACGCGGTCGGTGAGCGAGGCCAGGCTGCCGCCGCTGCCGATCCGGGCGCCGACCAGGCCGGCCTTGCCCGACGTACGCCGCCGCGAGAGCAGCGCCTCGAGCGAGGGCAGCAGGCCCTTGGGCAGGAAGATCACGACCAGGACCAGCAGCCCGCCGAAGAGGAAGAGCCGGGTGTTGCCGCCGCCGAGGTTGTTGTTGGCGTACTCGTTCATCAGCTCGATCAGGAACGCGCCGAGCACCGGGCCCCACAGGGTGGCCTTGCCGCCGATGAGAAGCGAGAGCACGATCTGCACGCTGAGCAGGATCGAGAACATGCCGCGCGGGTCGATGAAGGTCAGGTAGTAGCCGTAGGCGGCGCCGGCCATGCCGACGAAGACGGCGCTGGCCACGAAGGCGATGATCTTCTCGACCGGCAGGTTGATGCCGATCGTGGCCGCCTTGGTCTCGTCCTCGCGGATCGCGATCAGGCCCATCCCGAGCTTGGTGCGCCGGATCCACCAGGTCATCAGCAGCTGCATCGCCAGCACCGCGACCAGCACGTAGTAGAAGGGCCAGTTGATGATGTCGCGGTCCCACGAGGGCAGCGGCAGCGACAGGCCCGCGGTGCCACCGGTGACCGAGACCCAGTTGACCGCGATCACCTGGACCAGGAAGAGGAACGCCACGGTGATGATCACGAACGCCGGCCCGCTCGAGCGCAGCGAGACCAGCCCGAGCAGGAGCGCGACCAGGGCCGCGACCAGGCCGGCGACGGGCAACCACCACCAGGGGCTCACCGACTCGAACCGGCCGGCCAGCACCCCGATGGTGTAGCCGCCCAGCCCGATGAAGGCGCCCTGGCCCAGCGAGACGTACCCGGCGAAGCCGGTGATGATGTTGAGCCCGCTCGCCCCGATCGCGAAGACCAGCGAGAGGATGATCATGTTCTGGTAGTAGATGTCGTCGCTGAGGATCGGGAAGATCAGCAGCAGCAGCGCGGCGACGGCGGCGACGCCGCGACCGATCCACAGGGTCGAGGGCGTACGCCGGGCCGCGGGCGCAGCCTCGGCGGGCTCGGTGGTGGCGGCGGGGGCACTCATGCCATCACCGTGTCCTCTCTCAGGCGGGTGCCCAGCAGGCCCTGCGGGCGGATCAGCAGCACGGCGAAGACGATCGCGTAGGGCACGGCCGTGGCCCACGACGGCGAGACGTACGCCGAGGTCAGGGTCTCGGCGACGCCGAACATCA
Source organism: Nocardioides sp. 31GB23 (assembly GCF_040012395.1). Lineage (NCBI taxonomy): Bacteria > Bacillati > Actinomycetota > Actinomycetes > Propionibacteriales > Nocardioidaceae > Nocardioides > Nocardioides sp. 31GB23. The sequence goes on from NZ_JBDYKJ010000064.1 coordinate 6,039, forward strand.
GCGCGCCCAGCACCGCCCCGTTGAGGCTGCCCATGCCGCCCAGCACGACGATCGCCAGCAACCGGGCGATCCACTGGTAGTGCGAGCCGGGCACGAACGGGTAGAGCACCCCGGTGATCGCCCCGCCCGCGCCCGCGGCGGCGATGCCGAGGGCGAAGACGAGGGCGGCCACCGAGCTGACCTTGATGCCGACCAGCGCGGCCGACGAGGGGTTGATGGCCGCCGCGCGGATCGCCCGGCCCAGCCAGGTGCGGTTGAGGATCACCCACAGGGCCAGCAGCACGACGATCGCGAGGATGCCGCCGTACAGCTGGGCCTTGGGGATGAAGAGCGAGCCGACCGTGAAGGACTCGTCGGTGTACGACGGTCGCAGCGACGTCGAGTTGTTCCCCCAGATCTCCCCCATCGCACCCTCGAGCACCAGGGCCAGGCCGAAGGTCAGCAGGACCGTCGACGACATCGGTGCGGTGCGGATGGGCTTCACCAGCAGGTGGTAGGTCACCCAGCCGAGCCCGAAGATGACCGGGGTGGTGATGAGCACCCCGAGCAGCGGGTCGATGCCGAGCGAGCTCCACAGCGTGTAGGTGATGAAGGAGGCCAGGACCAGGAAGGCGCCATGGGCGATGTTGATCACCTTCATGACTCCGAAGATCAGGGTCAACCCGCTGGCTGCCAGGGCGTAGACCCCGCCCAGCAGCAGCCCGAGGAGGAGGTTCTGGAGGAGCTGGGTCATCAGCCGGCGCCGCCTGGCTTCCAGCCGAGCTCGATGTCGGAGGTCGCGGCGTCGGGGGGCAGCACGATCTCGGGCTGGCCGTCCTGCCACTGGCCGATCAGGAACTCACCGGTCGGGCTGCCGTCCTCGTTCCACGACAGCGGGCCCAGGATGGTCTCGACCTCGTTCTCGCGCAGCCAGTCGGCCATCGCCTCCTGGTCCTCGACGTTGCCGATCGCCTCGACGGCGGCCTGCATCACCTGGGCGGCGGCGTAGCCGTCGGCGGCGTCCTCGGGGACCTCCTCGGAGCCGTACATCTCCTCGTACTTGGCCACGAACTCGGCGTTGCCGGGGGTGTCGGCGTTGGGCGAGTGGCTCACCGCGTAGAGGACGCCCTCGGTGTTGTCGGCGCCCACGCCGTCGGCGTACTGCGAGCCGAAGGAGGGGGCGTTGGTCTCGTAGAACATCTCGGGCGCGAAGTCGGCCTTGAGCATCGAGCGGGTCAGGCCGATGCCGTCCTCGAACTGTGCGCCGTGCACGACGAGGTCGGGGTCGGCGCTCTTCATGGCGTTGACGATGGTGTCGAAGTTCTTGGTGTCGATCGCGTAGGTCTCCTCGTAGACCGTCTCGATGCCGGCCTCCTCGAGGATCGCCTGGATGCCCGCGACGTTGGGTGCGGCGAACGGGTCGTCGAGGGTCGGGAACGCCGCGGTCTCGGGGCGCTCGCCCTCGGGCAGCGCGGCGACCCACTCGGCGAAGACCTTGCCCTGCTTGTCGGAGGTCGCCTGCTGGGCGAAGAAGAGGTACTCGTAGCCGCGGTTGAACATGTCGGGGGAGCCACCGGCCGGCTCGACGAAGAGCATCCGGTTCTTCTCCGCGACCGCGGAGGCCGGGAGGTTGAGCAGCGAGGAGAAGGTGCCCAGCAGCATGTCGACCTTGTCCTGGCTGATCAGGGCGTTGTAGTCGGAGACGATGGTGTTCTGGTTGGAGGCGTCGTCCTTGATGACCAGGTCGACGTCGCGGCCCAGCAGGCCGCCGCTCTCGTTCACCATCTCCTTCCAGACCTGGTAGCCCTGCTCGGCCGCCTGGCCGGGCTGGGAGAACTCGCCGGTCAGGGGCAGGGACGTGCCGATCATGATCGGGCCGTCCTCCGCGGAGCCGCTGCCACCGTCGTCGTCACCGCAGGCGGCCAGCCCGAGTGACCCGAGTGCCAGGACGCCGATCAGGGCCGCAGCCTTGCGGCTGCGGCGGTTCGAGACGTGGGACATGATTCCTCCTCGGTCACCCCGCAATCGATTGCGGTTACCTCAGTGTTGTGAGTGGCGCCACACCTTGTCAAGCATCACGGCCACAGGTCGGCCTGCCGCTCTGGACCGCTTGCGATGTGCGCGCCGCCCAGGTCACAAATGCGTTGCAATCGGTTGTGGCCCATGCCAGCCTCATCACCATGTCCACCGACCTGCCGCAGCACGCCGAGGTGGTCGTCGTCGGCGCCGGCCACAACTCCCTGGTCTGCGCCGCCTACCTGGCGCGTGCCGGTCTGGAGGTCCTGGTCCTCGAGGCGGGGCCGTGCATCGGTGGCAACACCCGCACCGAGGAGCTGACCCTCCCGGGCTTCGCGCACGACTCGTGCAGCAGCGCGCACGTGCTGATCCAGAACAACCCCCTGATCCGCGACGACGAGCTCGGACTGCTCGCCGATCACGGCCTGACCTATCTCACCACCGACCCGGCCGTCGTGCTGCCACAACCGGAAGGTCGGCCCCTGGTGGTGCACCCCGACCTCGACGCCACCTGCGCCGAGCTGGCCCGCTACTCCCCCGCCGACGCTGAGGCGTTCCGCGCGCTGGTCACCGAGTGGCGCTCGGGGCTGGGGGCCGCGCACGGGCGGTGGAGCTCGCACCTGCCCCAGCCCGACGACGAGACGACGCGCGCCTACCTGGCGCTGCGTGACCGCTCGGCGTGGGAGGTGGTGCACGAGCGCTTCGCGCACCCGGTGGTGCGCTCCTTCATGGTGTGGATGGCGATGGCCACCATCCAGGACCCGCGCCGCCCCGGCACCGGGGCGCTGCCCTCGTCGCTGGCCGCGGGGCGCATCGACTTCGGCTGGACCACCCCGGTCGGCGGCAGCCAGGCGCTGCCCGAGGCGCTGGTGCGGGTGCTCGAGCAGCACGGCGGGCGGGTGGTCTGCGACGCGCCGGTGGCGGCGGTCGAGGCCGACGCCGACGGCGTACGACGGGTGCGCACGGCCGACGGCCGGGCGGTGCGGGTGGGGCGGGCGCTGGTCGCCGGCGGCCACCTGGCGCAGCTGGCGGGGATGCTGGAGGGCGTCGAGGCGACCCCCGACCTGGTGGCGGCGCGCGAGGCGTGGCGCCCGGGGCTGAGCGTCTTCGCGGTGCACGCGGCGCTGCGCGCCGACCTGGCCTTCGGCCCCGAGCGGATCGCCAGCGCAGCAGCGGGCTACGGCACCAGCGAGGGCATGGCCCGTCACCTCGACAAGCACGCGCGCGGCGAGCTCGAGACCGACGACCCGTGGCTGCTGGTGGTCAACCAGACCGCGGTCGACCCGGGCCGCGCCCCGGGCGGCGGCACCTTCAAGATCCTCACCATCGCCCCGCACGACCTGGCCTCGGGCGAGGACTGGGCCGACGTCAAGGACGCCTACGGCGCCCGCCTGGTCGAGCTGGTGCGCCGGCGCTGCAAGGGCCTCGAGCCCGACGACATCCTCTCGATGCGCTACGAGTCACCGCACGATGTGGCCGCCCACAACCCGCAGAACATCGGTGGCTCCTGCCACGGCGGGGAGTTCTGGCTCGACGGCACCAGCGACGGCGAGATCGTGCCGGGCTGGCAGCGCTACGACACCGACCTGCCCGGCCTCTTCCTCACCGGCGCCACCGTGCACCCCGGCGGCTCGGTCTCCGGGCGGCCGGGCCGCAACGCGGCGCGGACCGTCCTGGAGGCGCTGGGGATCGACAGCGGCGGCGTGATGGGTCCGAGCTGACCCACCGCCGCGGGGTGGGTAGCCCAGTTCGCCCACTGTGACGCAGGTGCCCAGCGCCCAGAATGGGGCGGGTCTCAAGTTGTCACTGCTCCGTGCGGCAGACATTCGGCACTTCAACACCGTATGGATGCGTCCAGTTGGAGTTCGCGCATTGGCGATTCCGTCACCGAGCCGACGGCATCGCTTGCGATCCGGAGTCATGAGCACGTACGTCGCGCTTCAGCGTGCGACGCCCTGACTAGTCAAACCGGAACCCAAAGATGCCGCCCGTGTCGTATTCATCCGTGAGGCGAGGATCGATGATGCAATCTGCGACGCCCGCTCCGTGACGCTCGGCCTTATCGAGATCGTCGGAGTTCATGGTGACGACGTACTGCATGTCCTCTTCAGAACAGACCCGGCGAGCGAGCGACAGCGCTTTCGCGACTTGCCGCTCATCTACGCCGTCAAAGAGATGGCTGTCGTGCACCAAGAAGTCCGGCCCCCGCTCGCCCCTGCGAGCGACTACTGCCGCCGTCAGGTCAAAGCAGAACGTGACCATCTTTCCGACGCCTTGGCTGTCCTCACCACCAATATGCGGATTGATACGCAGGCTGGTTTCCAGCGCGGTGATCTCGACCCAAGCGTCCCGCTCGGCCCCGTACAAGGTTGACGCGAACCTTTGGAACAGAGTGTTGATCTCGGTGACAGCGCTTTCCCGCTCTCCGAGGTCCCTGCTGATGGCCTGTTGGAGCTTTCCTCGCTCGAGCTTGATCTCAGCCTGCGTGGCCTCCAACTGCACCGCCGTGTCGAGCCGAGACTGCAACGTACCGAGTTCTGCCTGGGCAGCAGATAACTGCTGTTGCAGGGCTGTAAACGCCGCGAGCGCCCCTCCCTGCTCCAGTGTTCGAAGCAGTACCGCTTGTCGCTCGCCCAGCCTGTCCCGCTCCCGCTGCCGTTCGTCGAGTCGGCCGCGGGTCGCCTCTAGCTCGTCCTGCAGATAGGTGCGGCGGTTCGCGATCACCGAGTCATGGAAGATTCGTACGTCGTCGTACGTACGCAGGACGGCGCCCGGAAGCTCAACGCCGAGTTCGCGATAGATCCGCTCTACGTAGCTGACGTCCGGCTCGTCCTCATCGCGAATTGCAGCCTCCAAGTCGAGGATGTTGCGACGATCAGCAGCGTCTGCGCTTCGCAGGGACCGAATCTGTTCATCGACCGCGTCTGCCTCTGCCTGTAGGCGCTCGTACTCCGGGACTACTCGGAACGCCCCGACCTGCTCCTGTAGGGACCGGACCCTAGCGTTGGCCGCAGTCACTTGTCCCCGCAGCTCGGAGACGGCACCGACGACCAGCTTGAATCCGGGGTCCTTGATCGCCTCGCGAAGCTTCTTTCGCACAGTTTCTCTAGCAGCAAGCGATTGGTAGCCAGCCGCCAGCCGCCAGTCGAGTCCGAGAAGGTAGGCGACGTTGGCGGACGCTTCGGTCACGGACTGCCGGGGGAAGGTCTGAACGGGGTCGTCGAAGCCGTGCTGGGAAACGCGGCGCGCATAGAAGGACAGCAGCCCACGGACGCTCACGCCCTCGTGCTCTTCGGGCAGACCGAACAGTGACGCGCCGATAGCGGCGAGCCATTCAGCAACCGATACATCGCGAGCGAACGTCGGCAGCGTCTCTGCCCCGCCGGTTACGTCCGGGCTAACCCCCACCTTCGACCGTGACCGGGGCTTGAGAGACCTTGATGCCGTGACCGGGTCCGCGAGTCCGGGCCAGTCAAGAACTAGCGTGAAGAAGTCGTCACGCAGGGCGCGGTTGGCCATCACCGAGTCGGTCAGGCGGCCCATACCGAGCACATAATGCAGAATCTCAATCAGGGACGACTTACCGGCACTGTTCCGGCTGTCCGTCGTTGTCGAGGTAGCGGTCTTGTCCGCGACCAAAATGTTCAGCCCTGGGCCAAGGGTGACGGCTTTGAACCGATCGTCGCTCGATCGCACCTCCCTCAGCATTACGCGACGCTCCGAACAATTAGCCCGGCTTCAAACCGCACGGCACCGAGGGCGTAAAGCGTGTCAAGGGCCAGTACGAACCAGGGGAACGAAACCGCCGCGTGATGCCCGTTGGAGGCGCGCCATTGCCCGAGCCGCGACCACGCCTGGCTCACTGTCATCGGCTCATCCAAGACCTGCGCTATCTGAGCGCCCACGGTCAGCAACGCCCGCTGTGGCGCGATCCCCTTGGTCGGAGTGATCATGACGCAACCTCAGATGACGCGACCCAGTCCGCCGGCGGGTTCTCGAAGATGTCGCAGCGTTGGAAGAAGTATGCGAGGACCGCTGTTTGAGCCCTGTACCAAGGGCCGGACTGAACACGCGACCCGGCGAGGAACTCACGCAGACGAAGCAGCGTGTCTTCTGGCTCAACGTCGGAATCAACTGCATCCCGATATTCCCGGTTGAAGCGAGCAGCGACTTCGTCGCGCTCGTTCACATCGATGCGGCGCGCGTAGTAGTCATCGATCACCGGCGAGTGCCGCATGGCGTCGCGCATCTCGGCTCGACTGTCCGGGGTGAGTTCGCTGAACTGAAGCTTGTTGATCGAGACAGCTTCGACCGGGGTGACCTCGTAGAGGGGGATGCCGGCTACCGACAGCTCGGCGAGCAGTTCCTCCATCTCAGCAAGACCCACCGTGACGGTGTGCTGCAGCGGAAGCTGGCTGCCGAGAAGCGTCTCGACTTGGTCCCGACGTAGGCGCCCGATGATGTCCCGCAGGTGACGGGCGCCCATCACCTCAAAGTGGATACCGTCGTGAGCGTGGCGGGCGCCGGCCAGGGCGGCCGAAACCTCCGGATGGGTGCCGCGGGTGTCGTTGTGCACGAAGACGAAGGTGTCGAACTGACCGGAGCGCTTCTCGAGTGCCCCGGCGAGATCGCCGTTGAACTTGCTGATGGTCCGTGTCGCGTCGGGTGCCTCTGGGGCGTAACAGGCGTACAGCTTGCGGCCATGGAGACTTAGTCCGTCGCTTGCGAGGTCCCCGAGGTTTCCGTGGGTGCGCACGTCGACGAATGTCGGGTCGCAACAGGTCATCACATCGTGGAAGAAGTCCTGAAAGCTGGCGCCAGTCAGTTCGTGCAACTTCGCCCAGAGAAGCGGTCGCATCGACAAGCGCTCGTAAAACTCCACAGCACCCCGTTCCCCCATGCCAATCTGTAGCGCCATGGTAGGGGCTGGGCTCCGCATTCGCTTGCGAACCCCTCTGGCAAAGCAGGGGTCTGCTGCATAATCGGCATCAACACGACCTAGCCCATTCCGTCGCCAGAGGACCCGGGTGACCACGAGCAAAGGTACTAGCGTCGAGGGCCCAGGCGCTCGGTCGGGTTGACGGCGGGCGGGCCGGGCCGAACTATGCCGCCGCGAGGTGGCCCCATGTCAGGCACGACCGCACTCCTACCTTTCCAGCCCACCGAGATGTCCCCTGCCCATCTGGCCGCGGTCTCCTACCTCGCCCGCTACTCCGGGAACACACACCGGTTGTACGCCTTCCAGCTGCGTCGCTGGTTCGCCTGGTGTGAGAGCAACGGACTTGCCCCCCTGCAAGGGGTCCAGCGCGCCCATGTCGAACTGTACATCCGCCAGCTCGGCGACTCGGGACTGATGGACTCCTCAGTCGTCACGACCATGCACGCGGTGCGAGGGTTCTTCCGATTCGCACACATCGACGGCCTCATCGTGTCCGACCCGGCCGTCTACGCAAGACTCCCGAAAGTCCACCGTGACGAGTCCCGAACCCAAGGACTGGACCGGCTTGAACTCATCCGGTTCCTGCAAGTCGCTCAGACCCTCACCGTCCATCACGGCGCCTTGGCCTACCTGCTCGGAATCAACGCGCTCAGGGCATCAGAAGCCGCGGCCGTGCGGATCGAGGACTACACCGAGACGTTACGAGGCCACCGAGTGCTGCATCTGGTCGGCAAGGGCAACAAACCGGCAACTATGCCGATCACCGTGCCCGCCCTCCGCGTCCTGGAAGCCTGCCGCGGCTAACGCACCAGCGGAAGGCTCGTACGTCGACCAGTCTCGGGCAAGCCGCTCGACCGCCGCGACGTCTACCGGATGGTTACCAGGATCGCGAAGGTCGCCCGGATTCCACGCCACATCAGCCCGCACTCACTGCGGCATGCAGCCATCACCAACGCCCTAGACGCAGGCGTACCTCTCCGAGACGCCCAGATCCTGGCCCGGCACGCTGACCCCCGCACGACCGAGCACTACGACCGAGCCCGCGGCAACCTCGACCGGCACGGGGTGCACTTCCGACTGCCTACGTCGCCGGCGTCTAGCCAAACTACCTGCGTCAACCCCGCCCACAATGGCGCGCACTGACGAGCGCCACGCCATCTGCGGCAAGATGCTTGGATCAGAATGGCGCGCCCTCGTAGGTCCGCCCGCCCACGTGCCTTCACAGCACGGCGAATCTTGAATAGAGACGAGGCTGGCGCCGCAAGCGCCAGCCATCTGACCCGTGTTCGGCTACTGTGCGCAGATGTCGATCGGCCTCGAAACTTTTGCGAATCACGACGAGTCGCTTTTGGGCGGGCGCGCGCAAGATGCTGGACTCTCGATTTCGTACGTTGACGTGGACGGCCAACCAGTCGGCCTTCCGACACCGGGTGTCACCGCCTTTGTCGGAGGCAATAACGTCGGCAAATCAACCCTGCTGAGACAATTGGTTAGCTGGATCGGTTCCGAGCCAGGTAGTCCTCTTGGTGGGCCGACCCTTCTGCGAGCGGCAGCACTCCGCAAGCAGGGAGACCCCGCGTCTCTGGTGGCATGGCTCTATAGGCATCGTGTCGCGACGACTCAAGGAGGCAACGCGGGTTTCCTGCACTTCACGGCCGGCTTCCTCGACACTCAGTCTGCAGCTCACTACTGGCGGAGCGAGGCCCACGCTCACCGCCTCTCAAGACTCGGTGCGGCCCTGGTGTTTTACGCAGGCACTCAGCAGCGTCTTGAAATGTCTCAGCCGTCTGCCCGGCGAGGTGACTTCACTGAAGTTCCAAGCACCCCCTTGCAACAGCTCGAGGACTCGCCCGAACTCTTCGCCGAGCTATCGCGAATAGCACAAGACACATTCGCCGAGGGGATGGTGCTAGACACCCTGAGCAATGAGTTAATGCTCCGTATCGGCACGCCAGCAGTTGCTGCTCCGCCAGTTGACGCGATCACAGCCGAGTACCGAGAGGCGCTTGGTCGGCTCCTGCCCTTACACGAACAGGGCGACGGCATGCGCAGCATGATCGGATTGCTCCTACCGATCGTTGCCAGCACGTACCCGGTGGTTGTAGTGGATGAACCAGAAGCTTTTCTGCATCCGCCGCAGGCGCGGATCCTCGGCCGCGAACTCGCGGTCCTATCTGAGTCGCGCAAGATCCAGATCGTGCTCGCAACGCACGACAGGAACATCTTGGCTGGTCTACTGGACGTTCCGACCGCCTCTGTTTCGGTTGTCCGACTGACGCGCCAGGGCGAGAGGACAACGGCCTCCCAGATCCCCGCAGATGAGTTAAGGACCGTCTGGTCAAACCCATCACTGCGCTACACGAACATCTTGGATGGCGTATTCCATCGCGCAGTCGTTCTGGCAGAAAATGAGCGGGACTGCCAGTTTTTTGCCGCAGCGCTTGAAGATCTTCACCGTGAGGGGCCTCTTGAGTTGTCACCGAACGACATCCTCTTCGTTCCAACGGCAGGCAAGACCAATATGAAAGCTCTGGCTCGAACCATGCGGGCGTGCGGCGTGCCGACGGTAGCGTCTGTTGATCTGGACCTCTTAAACGACGAGCGGACAGCCAGTTCACTCGTGGAGGCACTTGACGGCGAATGGTCAACGGTTGCCAATGATTACCGAATCACGACTGCTCAGTTCCGCTTGCCCAAGACCAAGCGCCAGAACCGAGACGTGTTAGGTGCCATCTCGGCAGTACTGGACACAGCGCCCGAAGCGACGTACGTCAGCGACACCAAGAGGCGCGTCCAGGAGGCGATGTCCGTTGACAGCCCATGGCAGTCCGTGAAGGACTACGGGGTGAGCGCCTTTCGCAACGAGCGCCAACGTGCGGACTCGTTGATAGCGAATCTTGACGCCATGGGAGTCGTGCTGGTGAAGGAGGGGGAGCTCGAGGGCTTTGCTCGCGCCCTAGGCGTCGCTAAGGGTGCTGGCTGGGTGCCTTCAGCGCTCGCGGCGGGCGCACATCGGGAGTCGCCAGCTCGCGAGCACGTCAGTCGACTCGTGTCCGCTGCTTTGAACCAGGAACGAGCGGTCCTGAGCGAGGCAAGTCCTGTGAATCCCAGCAACGCAGACAGCGGTGGGACTGAATAGCGCACACGCAGGACATCGGAGACGAATCCCCTTCGAGGGCCGCATAGCCCAGGCCGAGGTCGTCTGAGCATCAGATGGAACCGTCACTTGCACCGAATTCCTGACAGGCCTCCTTGTGGCACGCTCAACATCGCGCGTGGCGCGACCTTTTGGCTCGCGGGGTGCCATGAGGCGGTAGGGCCCGATGAGGGGTCCCGTCATCCGCCGCTTTGGGCAAGCGCGACATTCCGCCGCTTTGGATGGCCCACCGGTCCGGGAGCGCGGCGGGACTCTAGGGCGCTGGTCTGCCCCACGCCCCGCATGAACTCATGAGTCAAGCTCGTCCGAGGCCGTTAGTGTTCGGGCGTGAATGCTGTGATGGACTGGTTGTCGACGCCTACAGCTGGCTCATACGCAGACTGGGTCGCCGCCGTCGGAACCGTAGGCACACTCGCGGCGGCCGTGCTAGTGCTCCGTCGCGAGTCAGAAGATCGTCGCGCACGGCAAAAATACGAGCTAAGCGCCCAGGCGCGACAGATCCGACTCAGTTCCAGGCGACGATCTGCGCTGCCTTCTCGTTGGCGTACCACGTCAGTGCGTCGGCGGCCCGATTCGGCAACGAGCAGACATGCCGCCATGAACGCAATGGCCGCGTAGCGCTTCCACTTGCGCGGTGCCAGATCCGTAGCGGCGTCGATGAGGTCGACAGGGTGCATGCAGCGAGTGTCGTCCATGGCGCCGACAGTCACCCGTGGGTCATACCGCCACCAGCTAGACCACGGGGCTGCTGCTTGGGAACAAGTTGCTCTAGGCATCCGCAACTGGCTACGGCAACGTGGGGCGCGTGGGGCCCTGCACTGCGAGCTCGCTGAGTGAAAGCCCAGGCGTCCTCAATCCCTCTATGAGAGCTTCGGCCCACTCGTCTACCGCACGCTGATACTGGTGGAAGGCCTGCGCAATCTCTGGTTCGTCTGAGATTCGGTCCCCTTGCGCTACGGGTCCGTGGCGAACCCAGTCCCGTAGGGCCCACACCGCGTCGTAGTAGCTCTGCACGGCTTCGTGTGCGGCTCGCCCATGCAAAGCGTGAGAAAGATAAAGCTGGTGACGCAGCGGCCAGAGGTCATATCGGCCGGTCCGAGACTTACTGCGCGACCGCACAGCAGCGTCTCGAGCATTTGCGATCTCAATCAGCAGGGCGTCCGCCGCGGCGCGTTCTTCAGAGGACCGCTTGCGCTGATCGCTCAAGTGCTGAGCGAGATACACGCCGACGACAACAGTCGCTCCGCTGAGGATCCCGCCGACAAGCGATCCCCAGACACCGTCCCACCCATTCGCCACAAACAGCATTGGCACACGGTAGTGGTCTGCCCTGGTCACGAGGACGTGACGCACGCACCGTCCTACAGACCAAGCCCGTCTGCACACGGTCATTCCGCCGCGAACGGGTGCGCTCACACCCATAGGACAGTGATGGTGTGCCCACTGCCTACGGCGACACCGGCGTGTGGCAGCGCTGGTCGACGTACGCGGCCACGCTGCACGGCGGCAACGTCGGTCTGAAGGAGCTCGTCGACGAGAAGGGCGAGGAGTACTACCGCACCAACATGCGGTTCGCACTGCTTGAGTACTGGTCGATGCGGACGGACCACGACCACGTGCTGGAGCGGGAGTCGTACTGGAAGGACGTGCTGCACGCGCGATCGCTCGGCCACAACAAGAACTGGTCCGGCGCTACCGTGCCACCCATGCCCATCAAGCTCGAGAACGTAGGGATCGCCGTGCGCGACCTCGACGCGACGATCGCCTTTTTCACCGACCTCGGGCTCACCCTCGTCGGTCGCGACACGGTGAGCGGCGAGTGGGCCGACACCGCGGTCAGTCTCGACGGCAACCACGCCCACATCGCCATGCTACAGACCCCCGACGGCAGCGGTCGCCTCGAGCTCTTCGAGTACATCCACCCCGACGCCATCGAGACCGACCCCACCCGGCCCCACGAGATCGGCATGCACCGCGTGGCGTTCTCGGTCGACGACATCGACGAGGCTCTCGAGATCGCCGCCAGGCACGGCTGCCACCCGCTGCGGGGCGTCGCGACGTACGGCAACGTCTACAAGCTGACCTACCTGCGCGGCCCCAGCGGCATCATCGTGATGCTCGCCGAGGCCCTGCAGAAGGACTGAGCAGGGCCCAGGCTGAGCGGCCCCGCCCCGGTGTCAGGCGAGGATGCGCAGCGGGTGCTCCACCAGGTCGCTGAAGGCGGCCAGCCACTTGGCGGCCACCACCCCGTCCACCGGCCGGTGGTCGACCGACAGCGTCACCCTCATCACCTGGCCCACGACGAGCTGGCCGTCCTCGACGACCGCCTCCTCACGGGCCGCACCGACCGCGAGGATCGCGGCGTGGGGCGGGTTGATGATGGCGGCGAACTCCTCGACGCCGTACATGCCGAGGTTGGTGACGCTGATCGAGCCGCCCTCCAGCTCGTCCTGCTTGAGCTTGCCCTCCCGGGCGCGGGCCGCCAGGTCGGCGACGCGCGCGGCCAGGGCCGTGACGCTCAGCGACCCCACGTCGCGCACGACCGGGGTGAGCAGGCCGCGGTCGGTGGCGACCGCCACCGCGATGTCGGAGGTGCTGAAGGCGCGGGTGGCCTCGGCGGTCCAGACGACGTTCATCTCCGGCACCCGCTCGTGCGCCGCCGCGACCGCCTTGACCACCAGGTCGTTGAGCGAGACCCGGGTGGTGGCGCCGTCGTTGAGCTCGGCGCGCAGGGCGATGAGCTTGTCGACGCGCAGGCTCGCGCGCAGGTAGAAGTGCGGCGCCTCGCGCTTGCTCTCCTGCAGGCGGTTGGCCACGGCGCGGCGCATGCGGGAGTGCGGGGTGTCTGTGTACGCCGCTGCGGGGGACGGTTGCTTCGACGGTGCGGGGGTCTCGGCGACGCTCGCTGGCGCTCGCTGCTCGACCAACGGCGTGGGGGTCTCGGCGACGCTCGCTGGCGCTCGCTGCTCGACCAACGGTGCGGGGGTCTCGGCCTCGACCGACGGAGCGGGGGTCTCGGCGCGGGCCGCGACGGCGGCGTCGACGTCACGGCGCAGGATGCGGCCGCGGGGGCCGCTGCCGTGGATCTCCTCCACGGGGATGCCGGCGTCCTTGGCGATCTTGCGGGCCAGGGGGCTGGCGAAGATGCGGCCGTTGTTTGGTTTCGAGACAGGCGCTAGCGCGCCTTCCTCAACCACCGTGGGGGCGCGTTCCTCTACCGCCGGGGCGGAGGGCTCGGCGAGGGGGGCACCGGACTCGGGGTCGGTGGGCACGTCGCGGCGCTCGGGCACGACCGGGTCGGTGGTCTCGGCGACGCCGAGCTCGGCCAGCAGCGCGTCGAGGTCGTCGACCTGCTCGCCGGGAGCGCCGAGGACGGCGATCGGGGCGCCGATCTCGACCTGGGCGCCGGGCGGCACCAGGGTGCGCAGCACCACGCCGGCGTCGTCGGCCTCGATGTCGACGGCCGCCTTGTCGGTCTCGACCGTGGCGAGCACGTCGGAGCCGGCGAAGTCGGCGCCGACCTGCACGATCCACTCCGCCAGCACCGCCTCGGTGTCGTTGGCGGCCACGCCGGGCATCCGCAGCACGTGGGCCATGTCAGTACCTCGCGATCTCGTGCAGCTCGGCGACGACCTCGTCGACCTGGGCGATGGCGGCGCGCTCGAGCACCTTGCTGATGCTGGGCGAGGCCTCCGCGCCGGTCACCCGGCGCACCGGGGCGTCGAGCAGGTCGAAGAACCGGCGGGTGATCTCGTCGGCCAGCCACCCGCCGTACGACGTGCCGACGGCGCCCTGCTCGGCGATCAGCACCTGGTTGGTCTTGGTCAGGCTCGCCTCGATGGTCTCCCAGTCGATGCTGGCCCGGTCGAGCCAGCGCAGGTCGATCACCTCGGCGTCGACCTGGCCGAACTCCTCGACGGCCTGCAGCACGTACTGGGTCATCCCCAGGTAGGTCAGCACCGTCACGTCGCTGCCCTCGCGGCGCACCGCGGCCTTGCCGACCGGCAGGCAGTAGTCGAGGTCGTCGACGGGGCCGGGGCCCTTGGAGGTGTAGAGGTCGACGTGCTCGAGCACCACCACCGGGTCCTGGCAGCGCAGCGCGGTGTTCATCAACCCCACGTAGTCGTAGGGCGTCGAGGGCGCCACGATCCGCCACCCCGGCGAGGTCGCGAAGATGCCGGCCGGGTCCATCGAGTGCTGGGAGCCGTAGCCGGTGCCCATCGCGACCTTGGAGCGCAGCACCAGCGGCACCGCGCCGGTGCCGCCGTACATGTGGCGCGCCTTGGCGATCTGGTTGAACAGCTGGTCGGCCGCGACCCACATGAAGTCGGCGTACATGAACTCCACGACCGGCGTGCAGCGCCCGTCGATGGCGATGCCGCCGGCCAGGCCGGCGAAGGCGTTCTCGGAGATCGGGGTGCCCAGCACCCGGCCGGGGAACCGGTCGGTCAGGCCGCGGGTGGCGCCGTTGGTGCCGCCGTTGAGGCGGTGCACGTCCTCGCCCATCACCACGATGCCCGGGTCGGTCTCCATCCGGCGTCCCATCACGGCGGCGACCGCCTCGATGAAGGTGGTCTCCTCGGTGGCCACGCCCTCCGCGGAGGGCGCGCCCTCCATCTCGGAGAGGTCGCCGCGCACGCCGACGTCGACGAAGGTGGGGTCGGGCCACTCCGCGGGGCGGATGCGGCGCTGGCCGGGCTTGCCGTCGGGGTCGGGCTCGAGGATCACCTCGCCGAGCTCCTCCATGACCGCCTTGGCCTGCGAGCGGGCGCGGGCCAGCTCGTCGGCGTCCATCAGGCCGCGCCGCTCGAGGTGGCCGGCCACCTGGGCCAGCGGGTCGCGCTCGCGCCAGGCCTTCTCCTCGGCCTTGTCGCGGTAGCCGAACGCCGAGCCGGCGAAGCCGCCGTTCTGGTGGAAGAAGCGGTAGGTGTCGACCTCGACGACGGTGGGGCCCTCGCCGCGGCGCATGTGCTCGACGGCCTCGCTCATCGCCAGGTAGACCGCGAGCGGGTCCATGCCGTCGACCTTCCAGCTCGCGATCGCGAAGCCGGGCCCGCGCCCGGAGAGCCGCGGCTCGGCGGTGGCCTCGTGCACCGAGGTCGACACGGCGTACTGGTTGTTCTCGATGAAGAAGCACACCGGCAGCGCCCAGGCGCCGGCCAGGTTCATGGTCTCCAGGGTCGAGCCGATGTTGATCGCGCCGTCACCGAAGTAGGTCACCGAGACCGCGTCGGTCTCGGCCTGGCGGTGCGACCACGCGAAGCCGGCCGCCTGCGGCACCCCGCCGCCGACGATGGCGTTGGTGCCCATCGCCCCGGCGTCCTTCCACTGCAGGTGCATCGACCCGCCGCGTCCGTGGGTCCAGCCCCGGTCGAGGCCGCAGATCTCGGCGAGCGTGCGCAGCAGCACGTCGCGCAGCTCCTCCGTGGCCGGGGCGAGCGGGTCGAGGCCCTTGGGCTCGATGTGGTGCAGCGCCTTGGCCAGGAACTGGTGGTGGCCGCGGTGCGAGCCGTTGACGGTGTCGGCGCTGGTCAGCGCGAGCACCGAGCCGACCGCACCGCCCTCCTGGCCGATGGAGGAGTGCGCCGGGCCGTGCACCAGTCCGGCGGCGGCCAGGTCGAGCACGTACTGCTCGAACGTGCGGATCCAGACCAGCTGGGCATACATCGTGCGCAGCAGCTCGGGGCTGGCGGCGTCCCAGTCGTCGGTCGTGGCCACCAGCTCGGTCCACGGTGCGGCGGGCAGCAGGGGGTGGTGCTCGGGCATGTCGCCTCCTTCGGCTCGAGACGCAGCGTGACACAGGATTGGATCCAAAATCTAGAGATACGACCCTGGACATGCCTCGATCTGAGTGGTTTGCTCGCTTTTGGCGCCAATCAGCGTCGAATCGTCCGACGGAGAGGAGGCCCACGTGCCGCTGCCCGGTCTGCGCCGCCTCGACCACGTCGGCTTCACGGTGCCCGACCTCGAGGAGGCCCACCGCTTCCTGGTCGACGTGCTGGGCTGCGAGTACCTCTACTCCCTGGGCCCCTTCGCCCACGACGACAGCGAGTGGATGAGCGAGCACCTCGACGTGCACCCGCGCGCGGTGATGGTCGAGAACCGCTGGTTCCGCTGCGGCGAGCAGGCCGTCCTCGAGGTCTTCCACTACTCCTCCCCCGACCAGCAGGTCGTGCGCCCGCGCAACAGCGACGTCGGCGGGCACCACCTGGCCTTCTACGTCGACGACCTCGACGCCGCGGTCGAGCACCTGCGGGAGGCCGGGGTGCGGGTGCTCGCCGGCCCGACCGCCAGCCGCGGCCCCGCCGAGGGCAACCGCTGGATCTACTTCCTCGCCCCGTGGGGGATGCAGATGGAGCTGGTCAGCGCGCCGGGCGGCAAGGCCTTCGACCGGCAGGATGGTGCCTCGTGGACGACATGAGCACCCAGAGCCCTGAGACCGGCGAGACCAGCGAGGGCAACGGCAGCGCCGCCTCGACCCGGGTGGCCGCCCAGCTGCGCGAGGCGATCCTGCGCGACGAGCTCAAGCCCGGCGAGCGGATCCGTCAGGAGGAGGTCGCCGCCCGCTTCGGCGCCAGCCGGCTGCCGGTGCGCGAGGCGCTGCGGATGCTGGAGTCGGAGGGCCTGACCCAGCTCGAGCCGCGCAAGGGCGCCCGGGTGACCCGGCTGAGCCAGCACGAGGTCGAGGTGGTCTACCGGATGCGCGAGCGGCTCGAGCCGCTGGCGCTGGTCGAGAGCCTGCCGAGCCTCACCGACGCCGACCTTGCCCGCCTGCGCGACATCCAGGACCAGATCGAGGCCAACGACGACCTCGAGCGCTTCCTCGACCTCGACCGCGAGTTCCACCTGCTCACCTACAGCGGCTGCACCCTCGACCCGCTGGTCTCGATGGTGGTGCGGCTGTGGAACTCCACCCAGCACTACCGGCGCGCGTACGTCGCCCTGGGCGGCGGCAGCCGGATGTGGGTCGTCAACTCCGAGCACCGCCTGATCCTCGACGCGATCGAGCGCCGCGACCCCGTCGACGCCGAGCGCTACCTCGAGGGCCACATCCGCCGCACCCGCATCGAGCTGGGCAACCACCCGGAGGTCTTCACGT
Source organism: Nocardioides sp. 31GB23 (assembly GCF_040012395.1). Taxonomy (NCBI): domain Bacteria; kingdom Bacillati; phylum Actinomycetota; class Actinomycetes; order Propionibacteriales; family Nocardioidaceae; genus Nocardioides; species Nocardioides sp. 31GB23. Next base: position 23,229 of record NZ_JBDYKJ010000064.1, read on the forward strand.
GAGCGACCCGACGACCGTGGACGTCAACGGCGTCAGCGTGACCCCGACCAGCGACGGCGACACCCCCCTGCTCACCGTGCTGCGCGACGAGCTGGGCCTGCTCGGCAGCCGCTTCGGCTGCGGCCAGGGTCTGTGCGGGGCCTGCATGGTCGACGTCGACGGCACCGCGATGCCGTCGTGCCAGACGCCGCTGTGGCAGGTCGCGGGCCAGCAGGTCACCACGGTCGAGGGGCTCGGCACCGACGGGAGCCCCCACCCGGTGCAGCAGGCCATCCTCGACCGCCAGGCCGCCCAGTGCGGCTTCTGCCTCTCCGGGATCGTGGTCGCGGCCGCCGCGCTGCTCGCCGAGGAGCCCGACGCCGACGCCGACCGGGTCGCCGAGGCCCTCGACCGCAACCTGTGCCGCTGCGGCGCGCAGCGGCGGATCATCGACGCGGTCCTGGCCGCCGGGGGTGCCCGGTGACCACCACGACCGCGGGCGCCCCCGCCGCCACCCTGCCCGCCCACGTCGCCGAGAATCCGCGCCTGGGCTCGTGGGTCACCGTGCGCGACGGCCTGGTCGAGGTGCACCTCGGCAAGGTCGAGCTCGGCCAGGGCATCGTGACCGCGATGGCCCAGGTCGCCGCCGACGCGCTCGGCCTGCCCACCTCGGCGATCCGGATGGTCGCCGCCCACACCGCCACCGGCCCCGACCAGGGCCTGACCGCCGGCAGCCTCTCGGTGCTGCAGACCGCCCCCGCGTTGCGCCACGTGGGCGGGGTGGTGCGCGCCCTCGCCGGCCCGGCCCCCAGCGGCGCCGAGCCGCCGACGGCGTACGTCGACCGCATCGGCGCGCTCGACCCGGCCACCGACCTCACCACCCAGGTGCCCGCCGGCCCCGCGCCGCAGGTCGCGGTGGGCCGCGACGAGCCGCGCCTCGACCTGCCCGACAAGGTGCTGGGCCGCCCGCGCTACCTGGGCGACCTGCGCCCCGAGGGGCTGCTGCACGGTCGGGTGCTGCGCCCGCCCTCGCCCACCGCCCGGCTGGCCACGCTGGCCGACGACTGGTCGGCGCCCGGGGTGCGGCTGGTGCGCGACGGCTCGTTCCTCGGCGTGGTCGGCGAGCGGGAGGTCGATGTCGACCGGGCACTCGAGCGGCTCGCCGCGGCCGCCACCTGGACCGAGCAGGACACCCTGCCCGACGAGGACGACCTGCCGGCCTGGCTGCGCCAGGGCCCGCACGAGGAGATCGAGGTCGTCGACGAGGACGGCGCACCCGGAGCCACGAACGGGGCCGGGACCGCCACGCTGACGGCGTCGTACTCCAAGCCGTTCCTGGCCCACGCCTCGATCGCGCCCAGCACGGCCCTGGCGCGGTGGGGCGACGACGGCTCGCTGCACGTGCACAGCCACAGCCAGGGCATCCACGCCCTGCGCGACGCGCTGGCCGCGGTGCTCGGCCTCGCCACCGACCAGGTGGTGGTCGAGCACGTCGAGCAGGCCGGCTGCTACGGCCACAACCCCGCCGACGACGCCGCCCTCGACGCCGCCCTGCTGGCCCGCGCCGTGCCCGGGCGACCGGTGCTGAGCCGCTGGAGCCGGCCCGACGAGCTCGCCGCCGGGCCGCTGTCGCCGCCGGCGACCGCGACCCTGTCGGCCGAGCTGGTCGACGGCCGGATCACCGGCTGGAGCCACGACGTGTGGAGCCTGGGCCACAGCTCGCGCCCCGGCTTCCGCGGCACCCCCGGGCTGCTCGCCGGCGCCCACCTGGCCGAGCCCGTCCCGCTGCCCGACCCGACCGACCCGCCGCTGGTCGCCGGCGGCGGCACCACCCGCAACGCCGTCCCCCTCTACACCGTCGGCCCGCGCCGGGTCACCGGCCACCGGCGGCTGCAGGCGCCGCTGCGCACCTCGGCGATGCGCGCGCTGGGTGCCTACCTCAACGTCTTCGCGATCGAGAGCTTCATGGACGAGCTGGCCGAGGCCGCGGGCGCCGACCCGGTGGCCTTCCGGCTCGCCCACCTCGACGACCCGCGGGCCGCGCACGTGCTCAAGACCGCCGCCCGCCTCGGCGACTGGCACGACCCCCTGCCCGACGACGTCGGCCGAGGCCTGGGCCTGGCGCGCTACAAGGACAAGGGCGCGTGGTGCGCGGTGGTGGCCGAGGTCGCCGTCGAGGCCGACGTGCGCGTACGCCGCCTCACCGTGGTCGCCGACATCGGCAGCGTGGTCAACCCCGACGGCGCGCGCAACCAGCTCGAGGGTGGCGCGACGCAGGCCACCAGCTGGACCACCAAGGAGCGGGTCCGCTTCGACCGCCGCCGGGTCACCAGCACCGACTGGGAGACCTACCCCGTGCTGCGCTTCGCCGAGACCCCGCTGGTCGAGGTCCACCTGGTCGACAGCGACGCCCCGTCGCTGGGCGCGGGCGAGGCCGCCCAGGGCCCCACGGCGGCCGCGATCGCGAACGCCGTCCACCGGGCGCTGGGGGTGCGGGTCCGAGACCTGCCCCTCGACGCCGCCGCCGTGGTGCGGGCCATCGAGGCCGACGACTGACCACACGACCAGACGACCCGAAGACCGACAGAGGAGACCGCATGCCCCGCATCAGCTACGTGCCGATGGACCAGATGGACGACCAGATGCGCGCCGAGATGGAGCGCTGCGCCCGCGACGGCACGCCCCGCCCGGAGAGCTCGGCGGTGCGCGCGCACTCCCCCGAGGTCTTCAAGACCTTCACCGACTACTGGCACGCCACCTTCCGCTCCGGCGAGCTCGACCACGCCATCAAGGAGCTGTGCCGGCTCTACATCACCCGCACGACCAACTGCCAGTTCTGCGGCAACCAGCGCTCCTCGAGCGCCGCGCTGCCGGAGTACGCCGACGACGACCTGCTCAACTTCGAGGACGCCGAGTCCTACGACGAGCGCCAGAAGGCCGCGCTGGCCTACGCCCAGGCGATCGCCTGGGGCGAGCAGGACCTCGACGGGCTGTGGTCGCGCCTGCACGAGCACTTCACCGAGACCGAGCTGGTCGAGCTGGGCTGCTTCGTGGCACTGACCTTCGGCCAGCAGTCGTGGATCCGCCTGCTCGGCATCGGCCACCAGGAGTACGACGTCGAGGGGATCGCCTCGACGAGCGGACTGGCGCCGGGCGTGGCGCGCGCCTGAGCGGCCCGCGGGTCGGGGGAGGCACCGCTCTTCCCGACCGGGGCTCCGCACGACCGCATTCGTTTGCAGCATTCGACTCGTTGAGGCGCCTGTCGAGCGGTCCTCGCCGCCGGCCGGAGTGCCACCCGCAGGGGTGGGAGGCACACCGGCCGGTTCGTCGCGCCATCAAGAAGTCGAGCGCAGGAAGGCCCTGTCCAGCATGTGATGGCAAACACATCTAATTGCCCGAATCCGTTGACACCCCCGAACCCGCGGTGCTTCACTTTCGGTGCAATCGATTGTAGTTCTGCTGGGTGTCAGCGTCGGGCTCAATCGACCTGAGGAGAGAGAGGGTCTCGTGACACGACGAAGCATCGGCTCGAAGCGAGTAGCAGCAGTCCTGAGCATCGGAGTCGTCCTGATGGCGGCTGCCTGCTCCGGCGGCGACGACGACGACGCGCAGGGCGCGGACGGATCGAGCGGCAACGGCCAGCTGAAGGTGAGCATGCCGGTCATCCCGCCCAACTTCGTGCACGTGATGCCGTGGGTGGCCCAGGACCAGGGCTTCTACGACGACTTCGGCGTCGACGTCGAGCTGGTGAGCCTGGACTCCGGCGTGACCGCCCTGCGCGGCGCCGAGGCCGGCTCGGCCGACATCGCGGCCGTGCCCACGCCCACGCTGATCAACGCGGTCGCCCAGGGCGGCTCGGCCAAGGCGTTCTACACCTACTCGCCCAACCTCGACGTGCAGATGGTCGTCAGCGAGGACATCGGCTCCTGCGAGGAGCTCGAGGGCCAGGTCGTGGGCGTCGACGAGGTCGGCGGCTTCGCGGAGGTGCTGACCAAGAAGTTCTACACCTCCTGCGGCCTGACCCAGGACGACGTCAAGTACGGCAACTTCCCCGGCGCCGAGGGCCAGGCCATCGCCCAGGGCCAGGCCGTCTCCGGCGTGCTGCACATCGACGAGGCGGCCGGCGTCATGCAGCAGTTCCCCGACGCGGGGCTCAAGTCGCTGGTCAACCTGTGGGAGGTCGTTCCCGACTGGCACTACGCCGGCTACGCGGCCCCGACCGACCTGCTCGAGGAGAAGCGCGACGAGATGGTCGCCTTCACCGCGGCCAACATCGCGGCCAACGAGTTCATGAGCGACTCGGCCAACAAGGAGGCCGTGCTCGACACCGCCGTCGAGGTCACCGGTCTGGACCGCGAGATCCTCTCCGACACCTACGACACGTTCCTCGAGGACGGGCTGTTCCCGAGCGACAACGGCTACCCGCAGGACATGGTCGACTACACCGCCGACCAGCAGGTCGAGCTGGGCAACATCGAGGAGGGCGACAAGCCCGCCTACGAGGACCTGGTCGACACCAGCATCTACGAGGACGCCCGCGCCCTCGTCGACGAGCAGTCCTGATCCGCGAGGGGGTGGCCCGCCCGGGCCCCCCCCGCCCCCGGGGGGGGGGGGGGGGGGGGGGGGGGGGG
>NZ_JBDYKJ010000065.1:0-27223 GCF_040012395.1 Nocardioides sp. 31GB23
CCCCCCCCCCCCCCCCCCCCCCCCCCCCCCCCCCCCCCCCCCCCCCCCCCCCCCCCCCCCCCCCCCCCCCCCCCCGGCGCGCCCCGGCGGTGCGCCGGTAGGACGCGTCGAGCAGCTCGGCGACCTCGTCCCAGTCGCTGCGCTCGAGGTCGAGGTCGAGGCCCAGCCAGCCGGCGGGCCCCAGGTAGGCCGGCACGAAGACCTGTGGGTCGTCGACCAGCGCCGCTCGGTCGTCGGGGTCGGCGAGCACCATGACGGACCGCGGGTGCTGCACCCACTCGCCGCCGGCCTTGAGCGCGCCGCCGTAGTAGGCGAAGACCTTGGTGGTGAAGAACGCCGGGCGCCCGTGGCTGACCTTCTCGGCCGCGTCGGGCAGCGCCAGCGCGAGCGCGCGCACCCGCGCGAGGACCGGGTCGTCGTCGTCGAACATCCGCGGGTGGGCCACGGGCACAGACTGCTCGACGCGCGGGGTGGCGTCCAGGCTCCGGTGCTCGCGGGGGCCACCATGGGCGCGTGCGAGCCGTCATCCAGCGAACCCTGCATGCGCGCGTCGTCGTCGACGGGGAGGTGGTGGGCCACACCGACCGGCCCGGGCTGCTGGTCTACCTCGGCGTCACCCACGACGACGGCCCCGCCGACGTGACCTGGACCGCCCGCAAGATCTGGGAGCTGCGGGTGCTGCGCGAGGAGCGCTCGGCCGTCGACGTCGACGCACCGGTGCTGGTGGTCAGCCAGTTCACGCTCTACGGCGACACCCGCAAGGGCCGGCGCCCCTCCTGGTCGGCGGCCGCCCCCGGCCCGGTGAGCGAGCCGCTCTACGAGGCGCTCTGCGCCGAGCTGGAGCGCCTGGGCGCCCACGTCGAGCGCGGCCGCTTCGGCGCCGACATGCAGGTCGAGAGCGTCAACGACGGCCCCGTCACGATGCTGCTCGACAGCCCCCGCTGAGGCGCGGTCAGCCCCAGAGCTCGCGCACCCGGTCGACGTACGCCGCCGCCTGGGCGTGCCCGGCGCGCGCCGAGCCGGGCCGGGCGGCGGGGTCGAGCACGTTCTTGCCGATGGCGACACGGGAGGCGTCGTCGGGGGTGATCACCAGGTGCGGCACTCCGAGCTCCTCGAGCTGCTGCCGGGCGCTGCGGATCGGGCCGAGCGAGCGGTCCAGCGGCGAGAGCACCACCACGCGGTCGCAGCCGGCCGCGAGGTCGGCGTTGGCTCCCGAGCGCATCCCGCCGTCGACGTAGGTGCGTGGGCCGATCGGGATCGCGGGGTAGACGCACGGCACCGCGCAGCTGGCGTTGACGGCGTCCTCGAGGCCCACCTCGCCGCCGGGGCGGAAGGCGGCCAGCTCGCCGGTCTCGGCGTCGACGGCCGTGACGACCAGGTCGCGCTCGGGCCACTGCGTGGTCGTCAGCCGCTGGCGCACCTGGTCGTAGCGCTCGGCGATGCTCGGGGTCCGCCCGCGCGCGGCCGCCCGCACCGCACGGGCGCCCAGCAGCCGACCGAACCGCTCGACGTCGCCGCGGGCGCGCAGCATGGCGAGGGCGTACGTCGCCAGCACCCGCGGGCCGATCGCCGCCAAGGGCGCCTCCGTCGGTCCCTCGGGGTCGCCGGGCTCGAGGAGCTGTCGTCGGTAGAGCTCGTCGAGCGGGGTGTCGCTGGTGACCTGCGAGCCCACGATCGAGCCGGCAGAGGTGCCCACCACGCGGTCGGCCCCGGTGAGGTCGGCGCCGGCCTCGGCCAGCCCGGTGAGCAGTCCGGTCTCCCAGGCGATGCCGGTGATGCCGCCGCCGCCGAGCACGAGTGCCTTCATGGGCGCCAGTGTGTCGTACGCGCGGTTCGGTCGCGGTCCTGGCCGACCGGGTGAGGCAAAACGCCACGCGCGGCGCCGAGGATCGGCACACTGGTCCGTACCACCACTACCACCCGCGCCGCACCCCCCGTGCACCGCCCCCACCGACCACACGGATCCCGTCTCGGGACCGGTCTCCGTGTCGAAGGAGTCTCATGTCCCTCACCTCGCCCGTCCCCCTCGTCGCCGGCCTGGCCACCTCAGCCGCCCTGGCGCTCAGCCTGGCCCTGGCCCCCATGTCGGGCGCCGCCGAACCCACCGCGCGCGAGGGGGGTGCCTCGGCCGGCGCCTCGGTCGCGACGACCCCCGGCGTGCTCGAGAAGCGCACGCGTACTCCCTTCGTCTTCAAGGGCAACGGCTACGGCACCTCCGTCGAGGGCGGCGAGCTGCCCGTCGACTCCAGCCGCCTGGCCCTGAGCTCGATGGCCTGCACGACCATCGCGGGCAAGAAGAACCGCAACTTCGTCGAGGAGAGCGAGATCCCGGGCCTGGGCACCGTGCGCGGGGTCTTCTCGCGGGTGGTGAGCAAGAAGAAGGGCGGCACCACCTTCCAGACGTCCAAGCACAAGGTCGCCGAGGTGATGCTCGCCGACAGCCCGCTGGGGAGCCTGTCGATCAGCGGCGTCGTGTCGACCACCCGGGCCTCCTTCAGCGCGAAGGACGGCTGGCAGGCCAGCGCCGACACCAAGATCGCCGGCATCACCTTCACCCCGCCGGTGGGCGATCCGCAGACCATCCCGATCCCCTCGCCCGGGCAGACCGTCCCGGTGCCCGGCCTGGCCAACATCACCCTGGGCCGGACGATCGAGAAGCCCGAGCCGGCCAAGAAGCGCTCGCGCGCGTACGCCGTCGGCGTGGTCGTCGAGGTCGTCCCGACCGGCACCACCATCAAGCTGGCCCGCAGCATGTCGAAGCTCGAGCGGGGCTTCAAGACCGGCATCTTCGGCGGCAGCGCCATCCCGGTGAAGGCCAAGGTGCTCGGTGAGCTGGTCGAGGTCGGCCGGGTCGTGCGCCAGGTGATGCCGTGCCTGGGCACCGACGGCGAGCTCGAGACCTCCGAGGCCGCCGACGTCAACCTGGGCGACCAGGTCGTCGTCCAGGCAGCCAGCGCCCGCCAGAAGGGCAAGCAGACCAACCGCCGGGCCGTCGGCACCGAGGTCGCGCGCATCGCCGAGCTCGACCTCGGTGGGGGCGCGCTCGTGCTCGACGCCATCGAGTCGAGGGTCAAGGTGACCCGGCTCAAGAGCGGGAAGCTCAAGCGCAGCGCGACGTTCAAGGTCGGCTCCATCACGAATGGTGACGGGGAGCCGCAGAGCCTCGAGGACCTCGAGGACCTCGAGATCCCCGGGGTGCTGAGCATCAAGACCGGTCTGAGGAAGAAGATCAAGGACGGCATCCGGATGATCGGGCTGCGCATCACGCTGCTCGACGGCACCGGCGCCGTGATCGACCTGGCCACCTCGAAGCTGTCGATCGCCGACCGCTGAGCCAGCACCCGCACCCGCACCCGGCACCGGCCCGGGGCGACGACCCGCAGCACGCGGGGCGTCGTCCCGGGCCGTCTGGTTTCTCACACCGCCGAGGCGTGGGACGAGGTGGCCGCCCCGCCCCCGGAGGGCGTCAGATGGGTCGGTGACCACCCGCACGCCCACGACCCCGCCCGCGCGCCGGCCCACCGGCCGGCGCCGCTGGGCGATGCTGGCCGCCTCCACGCTGGCCCAGGGCGCGGCCGCGGTGACGATCCACGGCCCGGCGTTCCTGATCCCGGTGCTGCGCGACGAGGGCCTGAGCCTGCCGCAGGCCGGGCTGGTCGCGGCCGCGCCGACGATCGGCGTGATGCTCACCCTGGTGGCCTGGGGCCTGCTCACCGACCGGCGCGGCGAGCGCTTCGTGCTCGTCACCGGCCTCGCGCTGACGGCCGTCGCGGGCCTGGTCGCCATGGCCGTGCGCGGTCCGGTCGCGCTGTTCGTGGCCCTGCTGGTGGCCGGCGCGGCCGCGGCGAGCACCGGCTCGGCCAGCGGCCGTGTCGTGGTCGGCTGGTTCCCGCCGCACCGCCGCGGCCTGGCGATGGGGGTGCGCCAGATGGCGCAGCCCACCGGGGTGGCGGTGGCTGCCGTCAGCATCGCCGTGGTCGCGGAGTCGTACGGCGTCGCGGCCGCGCTGGGCGTCCCGGTCGCCGTCGCGGCCGGGGCGGCGCTCGTGGTCGCGCTGGTGGTCGTCGACCCGCCCCGTCCGGCTCTCGGCGCCGGCGAGCGGGCGCCCAACCCCTACCGCCGCGACTCCTACCTGGCGCGCATCCACGGCGTCTCGGTGCTGCTGGTCGTGCCCCAGTTCCTGGTGTGGACCTTCGCGCTGGTGTGGCTGGTCAGCGACCGCGGTTGGTCGGCCGCGGCGGCCGGCAGCCTGGTCGCCGGCGCCCAGCTCGCCGGGGCCCTCGGCCGGATCGCGGCCGGCCAGCTCAGCGACGTGGTGGCCAGCCGGCTGCGCCCGCTGCGCTGGGTGGCGGTCGCCGCGGGAGCCACGATGGTGGCGCTCGGCCTGGCCGCGGGCCAGGACGCGGCGGTGGCGGTGCCGCTGGTGGTGCTGGCGACCGTGCTGACCGTCGCCGACAACGGCCTGGCCTTCACCGCCGTCGCCGAGCGCGCCGGCCCGCACTGGTCGGGGCGAGCCCTGGGCGCCCAGAACACCGCGCAGTACCTCACCGCCTCGGCCGTGCCGCCGCTCGCCGGTCTGCTGGTCGACCGGGCCGGGTACGCCGCCGCCTTCGCGCTGGCCGGCCTCTTCCCGCTGCTGGCCGTGGGCCTGGTGCCGGTGCGCGACGAGCACGACCTGGGCTGAGGTCGCCGACCCGTCCGGGTGAACGGGTTCGAGGAGGCCCCGATCGGGGTAGGGGGTCCCCATGTCCACCACCAGCCTGGTCCTCCTCGTCATCGCCGTCCTGGTCGTCGCCGCTCTCGTCGCCGTCGCCGTCGTGGTGCTGCTGCAGCGCAACGCCCGCCTGCGCGCCGCCCGGGTCGAGCAGGCCGGCCAGCTGCGCACCCAGGCGGCCGCCCACGACGAGCCGATCGCGGCCTCGCGCAACCGGGTCGAGGAGGCGCAGGTGCGCGCCGACGAGGCCCATGCCCGCGCCGACGAGGCCGACCGCGAGGTGGACCTGGCCGAGCAGGTGCTGGCCCAAGACGAGGCGCAGCAGGAGGACCGGCTGCGCGCCGCCGACGAGCTCGACCCGCACCGGGAGACCGAGGCAGGCACCGCCCCCGCCACCGACCAGGTGACCGACCCCGAGGGCCGACACCGCGCCTGAGCCGCCCGGCGGGTCTGGGAGGCTGCGCTCATGCAGCCCGCCCCGACCCCGCCGAGCCGCCCCGGCACCCAGGTGCCGGCGGCGACCCGCACGCTGCGGGTGCTGCGCTTCCTGGCCGGCCAGCCCGACCCGGTACCGGTCGACCGGATCGCCCGGGCCTGCGACCTGCCCCGCTCCACGGCGTACCACCTGCTCGGCGTGATGGTCGAGGAGGGCTTCGTGACCCACCTGCCCGAGGAGCACCTCTACGGCCTGGGCGTGGCCGCCTTCGAGGTCGGCTCGGGCTACGCCCGCCAGGTGCCGCTGCAGCGCATCGCCCGCCGGGCCCTGGCCACGCTGGTCGACCGCACCGGCCACAACGCCCACCTCGCGGTGCTGCACGGTCGTGACGTGCTCTACGTGCTCGAGGAGCGGGCCCCCGGCCGCCCGCCCCTGGTCACCGACGTGGGGGTCCGCCTCCCGGCCCACCTGACCGCCAGCGGCCGCGCCCTGCTGGCGGGCCTCTCGGCTGCCCAGGTGCGTGCGATCTTCCCGGGCCCCGAGGCGATGGTCGAGCGCACCGGCCTGGGCCCGCGCACCCCCCGGGCCCTCAAGGAGCTGCTCGTCGCGACCCGGCAGCGCGGGCACGCCACCGAGGACGGCGAGGTGAGCGAGGGCATGGCCAGCGTCGCCGCCGCGGTGCGCGACCACAACGAGCACCCCGTGGCGGGCGTGGCGCTGACCTATCCGGTGGCCGAGGTCGCCGAGGCCGCCGGGGCCGGCGGGGTCGCCGGGCCGGCCACGGTCGAGAGACTGGCCGGCGAGGTGCGCCGCACCGCCGACCAGCTGACCCGCCGTCTGGGCGGCGGGCGCGCCCGGTGACGGCAGACGCGACGGTGACGCCGAGCCCGGCCGCGGCCCGGTGGGGCGTCGCGCAGATCGCCCTCGCCGCGTTCCTGTGGGGCACCGGCGGCCTGGTGGTCCAGCTGGTGCGGGAGCGGGTGCCGATGACGGTGCCCACCATCAGCGCGTGGCGCCTGGCGCTCGCCCTGGCCGCCCTGCTCGCGATCGTGCTGGCCCAGCGTGCCGGGGGCCGCCTGGTCGCGCTGCTGCGCGAGCGCCCGCGCCGGGTGCTGGCCGTCGGGCTCGCGACGGCCGGCTACCAGTTGCTGTACTTCCTCGCCGTCACCTGGGCCGGAGTCACGGTGGCGACCGTGGTGAGCCTGGGCCTGGCGCCGGTGCTGCTCGGGGTCGGCGAGGCGATCACCTCCCGCCGGGCGCCGAGCCCGACCCGGCTCCTCGTGGTCGCGGCGGCCCTGGCGGGCCTCGTCCTGGTCTCGACCGCCACCGGGCACGGCGCCGGCGCGGTCGGGCCCCGGCCGGCCGCCGGTCTCGCCGTCGCCGTCGCCGCCGGCGTGCTCTACGCGCTGGCGACCGGCTGGGGCGGCGACCTGGCCCGCGGCACACCGCCCCTGGTGCTGACCGCGGCCACCACCGGCGTCGGGGTGCTGGTCCTGGCTCCCCTGGCTCTGCTCGGCGGCAGCCCCCTGCTCACCACCGACACCGAGGCGCTGGCGCTGCTGGCCTACCTCGGCGTCGTCACCATGGCCGCCGCGTACGCCGCCTTCTACGCGGGCCTGCGCACCACGCGCGGCTCGACCGCCACCCTGGTCACCCTCGTCGAGCCGCTGTCGGCCGCGCTGCTGGCCGCGGTCGTGCTGGGCGAGCGGCTGGGCCCCGCCGGACTGGTCGGCGCGGCGCTGATCCTGGCCGCCGTCGCCGGGCTGGCCCGCGACGAGGAGGACGCCGTGGCCGTGGCCGCCGGACCGACGGCGGCGCTGCCGGGCGTGCCGCACCCCGACCACGACTGACCCGCAGGAGCCCGACCTCCGCGAAAGCCCGGCGCGACGCCCACGCGGTGCCCACACTGTGACGAGCGTCTCGACAGCGAAGTGAACATGTGTCACTTTCTTGTCACGTTCCCTCCGGAGGTCCCCATGCGTCGCAGCCCGTCCCCCACCCGTCCCCCGCGCGAGCCGGGCACCGCCCGGCGCCTGGCCTGGACCGCGATCGGCGCCGCGCTGGTGGTCGGTGCGGCCGTGGTGGTGCCCGGCGTGGTCGGGGAGCCCGCCGGCCCGACGGGCGCACAGGGCGAGCGCGCCCGCGGAGGCCTGCAGGCGGCCCACGAGGCGGCGAGCGGCCAGGGCACCCTGCCCTTCACCGACGCCCACGGCCACGAGGTGCGCCTCGACGTCGACCCGGCGACCAAGAACGCGGTCTCGCGCGCCGGCGAGGAGGTCGGCACCGAGACCCGCGACCCCACGACCGCGGCCGAGCGCGCCGCGGCGGCGGCGTACGTCGCCAGCGAACGTGCGCGCCGCGACCCCCGCCTCGGCTCGACCAAGGCCTACCCCGAGCGCAGCACCCACCCGCGCACCCGCTACGCCATGGCCCGCGGCTGCTACACGCTCGTGCCCGGCGGCGAGCCGACGTACTTCCAGGCCACCGACCTGGGCGAGTACCTCCTGCTCACCCCCGACGAGCAGCTCGTCGCCGCCGGGGGCGGCCGGGCCGCCGAGCCCAGCGACGCCACCGTCTGGCGGGCCTCGAAGAAGGGCCGGCTGGTCTCGCTGGCCAACGCCGGCGAGCGCCTCGAGGTGGACGGCCGGACCGCGTTCCGGCTGACCACCGCGAAGGGCTGCGCGACCTGGCCCGAGGCGCAGGTCGACGTCTCCGGGCGCCCGCACACCGGCGTCACGCCCTTCCAGGAGGTGCGCGGCTACGTCGACGCGCACACCCACCACATGGCCTACGAGTTCCTGGGCGGCGAGGTGCACTGCGGCAAGCCGTGGGACCGCTTCGGCGCCGAGGTCGCGCTGACCGACTGCGAGGACCACACGATCACCGGCGGCTACGGCGCGCTGCTCGAGACCGCGCTGTCGGGCGAGGTCGGCCACGACCCGGTCGGCTGGCCGACCTTCACGGACTGGCCGGCGCCGGCCTCGCTGACCCACGAGGGCACCTACTACCGCTGGATGGAGCGCGCCTGGCGCGGCGGGCAGCGGCTGTTCACCAACCTGCTGGTCGAGAACAACCAGCTGTGCCAGCTCTACCCGCTGAAGCGGAACTCCTGCGACGACATGGACTCGGTGCGCCTGCAGATCCAGCGCACCTTCGAGTTCCAGGACTATGTCGACGCCCAGTTCGGCGGCCCGGGCAAGGGCTTCTACCGGATCGTGACCAGTCCCTTCGAGGCCCGCCGGGTCATCAACGAGGGCAAGATGGCCGTGATCCTCGGCATCGAGACCTCCGTGCCCTTCGGCTGCACGTTCAAGAAGCTGCCCGGCGGCGACCTCGCGCAGTGCGACGCCGAGACCATCGACGCACAGATGGACGAGATGCACGACCTGGGCGTGCGCCAGATGGAGCTGGTCAACAAGTTCGACAACGCCCTGTCGGGCATCGCTGGCGACGCCGGTGAGACCGGCGTGGCCGTCAACGCCGCCAACTTCCTCGAGACCGGCACCTTCTGGGACATGCGCACCTGCACCCCCGCCGACACCGAGAACCACGACAAGAACCAGACGCTGGCCGCGCCCGAGATCTCCGCCGACCAGCAGGACGCGCTCTTCGGCGCCATCGGACAGCTCTTCGGGTCGCTGAACCTGCCGGCGCTCTCGCTCTACCCGCGCACCAACCACTGCAACGCACGCGGGCTGACCACGCTGGGCGAGCACACCATCGACGGCCTCGCGAAGCGCAAGATCGTCTTCGACCCCGACCACATGAGCGTCAAGGCCCGCAACCAGGCCCTCGACCAGGTCGAGGAGCTCGGCTACCAGGGGCTGCTCTCGAGCCACTCCTGGTCGACCCCCGACGCCTACCCGCGCATCTACGAGCTGGGCGGCTTCATCACCCCCTACGCCGGCGACTCCACCGGCTTCGTCGAGAAGTGGCGCACGCACGTCGGCTGGGCAGACGAGCGCTACTACTTCGCGATGGGCTACGGCGCCGACATCAACGGCCTCGGCGCCCAGGGCGACCCCCGCGGCGCCGACGTGCCCAACCCGGTGACCTACCCGTTCAAGGGACTCGGCGGCGTCACCGTGCGCCAGCAGCGTGCCGGCGAGCGGGTCTACGACGTCAACGCCGACGGCGTCGCGCAGTACGGCCTCTACCCCGACTGGATCGAGGACCTCGGCAAGGTCGCCGACGCCCAGCAGGGCGACGGGTCGGCGGTGCTCGACGACATGGCGCGCGGCGCCGAGGGCTACCTGCAGATGTGGGAGCGGGCCTACGGCATCGCCCCCGACTCCTGCCGCAACCCCGAGCGGCAGCTGCCGGTCGCCCAGGTGCAGCGCCGTCTCGACCGGGGCATGAGCACGCGGCAGGTGATGAAGGTCGTGGGCCAGCCCTACACCCGGCTCGGGCGCACCTTCGGCTTCTGCGCCACGCGGGGCGGTGCCGAGGTCGAGATGACCGCGACCTTCACCAAGCGCGGCAGGCTGCGCGGCGTACGCCGCTCGTGAGCGGCCGGTCGTGGCCTGCCCGTCGTGGCCCGGCGGCGGCTCGCGGTGCAGACGGTCGCTGGCGTTGAAGTTACCGCCCGGTAGGCTGCATCTCACCCCCGCCGACGCCTGACGGCGTCGACACAGGGGCCTAGGCTCACGCAGGCGCGCAGGAAGCCGCGCGCCAACAGAACCCGAGGAGCACGTCCGCATGCAGACCTTCGCCATCGTGGTGTCCCTGGCGTTCACGGCGGTCGCCGTGGCGATGACGGTGCGGGCGGTGCGCTCGATCGTCGCCACCGTCCGCGTGGGCACGCCGATCAGCCGCACCGACAACCCCGCGCGGCGCACGGTGACGCTGCTCAAGGAGTCGATGCTGCACACCCGGATGCTCCAGTGGCACTGGATCGGGGCGATGCACTGGTTCGTGTACGCCGCCTTCATCGTGCTCTCCGCGGCCGTGGCCACCGGCTACGTGCAACTGTTCAACCCCGACTTCGCGCTGCCGGTCATCGGCCACTTCTTCCTCTTCGAGTGGGTCAGCGAGGGGCTGGGCCTGCTCGGCACGATCGGCATCATCTTCCTGGCGGTGCACCGCCAGCTCAACCACCCGCGCGACAAGGGCCGCCGCAGCCGCTTCTTCGGCTCCAACCAGTGGCAGGCCTACTTCGTCGAGACCTTCGTGCTCGTGGAGAGCGCCGCGATCCTGTTCATCCGCGGCGCGGAGTACAACCTCGGCCAGATCGACTCCACCCACGCCGAGGACTTCACGCCCTTCCACTTCCCGCTCTCCAGCGTCGTCGGCGAGGTCCTCTTCCCCGCCGGGGTCGCCGGCAACGAGGCCGCCCTCGAGACGACCATCGTGGTCATCGCGATGATCAAGGTCGTCCTGGCGATGATCTGGCTGATGGTCATCTCCTCCAACCTGACCATGGGCGTCGCCTGGCACCGCTTCACCGCCTGGTTCAACATCTTCTTCAAGCGCGAGTCGACCGGTCGCGACACCGACGGCGCGACCACCGCCCTGGGCGCGGTCAAGCCGCTGACCAACAACGGCGAGCGGGTCAGCCTCGACGACATCGAGGACCTCGACGAGGACGCCAAGCTGGGCGTCGGCGCCGTCGAGGACTTCTCCTGGAAGGGCCTGCTCGACTTCACCACCTGCACCGAGTGCGGCCGCTGCCAGAGCCAGTGCCCGGCCTGGAACACCGACAAGCCGCTCTCGCCCAAGCTGCTGATCACCGCGCTGCGCGACGCGACGTACGCCAAGGCTCCCTACCTGCGCGCGGGCGAGGACGAGCGCGCGGCGCTGCTCGAGGGCGACACCGCCCTGGCCACCGAGGTCGAGCGTCCCCTGGTCGGCGAGACCGGCGGCCGGATGGACGGCCTCGACGACGGCGAGTGGTTCTACAACCCGACCAACGGCTCCGCGGTCATCGACCCCGAGGTGCTGTGGAACTGCACCTCGTGCGGCGCCTGCGTGCAGCAGTGCCCCGTCGACATCGAGCACGTCGACCACATCGTCGACATGCGCCGCTACCAGGTGCTGGTCGAGTCGAACTTCCCCGCCGAGCTCAACGGCCTCTTCAAGGGCCTGGAGAACAAGGGCAACCCCTGGAACATGTCGGCCTCGGCCCGCATGGACTGGGCCAAGGGCCTCGACTTCGACGTCAAGGTCGTCGGCGAGGACATCGAGTCCCTCGACGAGGTCGACTGGCTGTTCTGGGTCGGCTGCGCCGGCGCCTACGAGGACCGCGCCAAGAAGACCACCCGCGCGGTCGCCGAGCTGCTCGACATGGCCGGGGTCTCCTTCGGCGTGCTCGGCAACGGCGAGACCTGCACCGGCGACCCGGCCCGCCGGGCCGGCAACGAGTTCGTCTTCCAGGGCCTGGCCGCGCAGAACGTCGAGACGCTGACCGAGTACAAGGTCAAGAAGGTCGTCTCGACCTGCGCCCACTGCTTCAACACCCTCAAGAACGAGTACAAGGAGTTCGGCATCGAGCTGGAGGTGGTCCACCACACCCAGCTGCTGAACCGCCTGGTCCGCGAGGGCAAGCTCACCCCGGTCCAGGAGGGCGCGGGCGCCCACAAGCGCTCGATCACCTACCACGACCCCTGCTACATCGGTCGCCACAACGGCGTCTACACCCCGCCCCGCGAGCTGCTGCAGATCCTCCCCGGCGCCGAGGTCGTCGAGATGGAGCGCAACTCCGAGCGGTCCTTCTGCTGCGGCGCCGGTGGCGCGCGCATGTGGATGGAGGAGAACACCGGCGAGCGGATCAACATGAACCGCACCAACGAGGCCGTCGGCACCGGCGCCGACCAGATCGCCGTCGGCTGCCCCTTCTGCCGCGTGATGCTCTCCGACGGGCTGACCATGAAGCAGTCGAAGGGCGAGGCCCGCGAGGAGGTCGAGGTCCTCGACGTCGCGCAGATGCTGCTCGCCTCGGTCAAGGGCGAGATGGCCACCAAGGCCGCGCCCGGCTCGGCCGCCGCGCCTGCCAAGGCGGCCCCGGCCGCCAAGGCCGCTCCCGCTGCTGCTCCCGCCGAGGACGTCGCGACCAAGGCGGAGCCCGAGGCCGGCGACGAGACGATCACCGACGACACCGTCGTCGAGACCCAGGACGCCGGTCCGCTGGCCAAGGCCAGCGGCGGCTCCAGCCTCTTCGACTCCCCCGACGCCGCCGCGGCCGACGACAAGCCGGCCGGGGCCACCTCGGGCGGCTCGCTCTTCGACACCCCTGACACCGCGGCCGACGACAAGCCGGTCGCCGAGGAGGCCCAGGCTGCCAAGCCCGAGTCCTCCGGCGGCTCGCTCTTCGACCTGGGTGGCGACGAGCCTGC
Organism: Nocardioides sp. 31GB23; assembly: GCF_040012395.1. Taxonomy (NCBI): domain Bacteria; kingdom Bacillati; phylum Actinomycetota; class Actinomycetes; order Propionibacteriales; family Nocardioidaceae; genus Nocardioides; species Nocardioides sp. 31GB23. Next base: position 12,482 of record NZ_JBDYKJ010000065.1, read on the forward strand.
GCAGGCGGAGACGAAGTCCGAGGCGAAGGCCGAGCCGGCGCCCGAGGCCGAGGCAGCGCCCGCGGCGCCCGCCGACGACCTCGGCTCCGGTGGCTCGCTCTTCGACCTCGGCGGTGACGAGCCCGAGGCCGCGGCCACCGAGACCGAGCCCAAGCCGGCGGCCGAGGCGGAGCCGAAGGCTGCGCCGACCGAGGCCGCCCCGGCGGCCGAGGCCGACCTGGGCTCGGGCGGCTCGCTCTTCGACATCAGCGCCGACGAGCCGGCGGCTCCCGCCGCCAAGACCGAGCCCGCCAAGACCGAGGCGGCGCCCGCTGCCGAGGCCCCGAAGGCCGAGGCCCCGAAGGCGGAGGCCCCGAAGGCGGAGACCCCGGACCTCTCCCGCGGCGGGTCGCTCTTCGACATCGCCGCCCCCGCGCCTGCGGAGCCGCAGGCCAAGGCCAAGGCCGAGCCCGAGCCGGAGCCCGAGCCCGAGCCGCAGGCGAAGGCCGAGCCCGAGCCCGCTGCCGAGCCCACCCCGGCAGCGGAGGCCGCCCCTGCTCCGGCAGCCGCCCCGGCCGCGTCCGGGTCGGTGACCGCACCGAAGACCGACGTCGACCTCGACGCGATGGGCTCGCTCTTCGACATCGAGGCCCCCGAGGCCACGACGGTCGAGCGTCCCGCCGCCCCGGCCCAGCCGGAGCCGCAGGCCGCCCAGCCTGAGGAGCCCGCCGAGACCGAGGCCACGGCCGCCTCGGCTGCCTCGGCTGCCTCGACCGACGTCCCGGACGGCGCCGCGCTCAGCGCGGCCGCCACCCAGGCCGCCGGCACCGCCGAGGAGACGCCGGCCCCCGAGCCGGCCGCGGCCGAGACCGTCGTCGAGGAGGCACCGGCTGAGGAGGCACCGGCTGAGGAGGCAGAGCCGGAGCCGGCCGAGGAGCAGGCCGAGGAGCCCGCGCAGGAGGAGAAGCCGAAGCCGACCTCCAGCGGCGCGACGCACACGCCGAAGACGGACGTCGACATCGACGGGTCCGGGTCGCTCTTCGACCTCTGAGCAGGTCGGCAGAGCAGCCGACGAGAAGTGTGGAGCCCCGGATCAACCTGGTTGGTCCGGGGCTCCACACTTTGCGCAGGGCTGGAGCTGCCCGGTCCAGCCGCGACGGGTCAGCACCGCCGCCACCGCACGGGCCGTGGCGCAGGGCCGGTCGACCGCCTGGCCCCAGCCGATGCGCAGCGTCTCGCCGCCGGCGCTCGCCACGGCGTGGGCCAGGTCGCGGTCGAGGTCGCGGTCGCGCTGGCGCACCGAGGAGTGGTGCAGGCGCCCGTCGAGCTCGACGGCCACGCCCTGCTCGGCGTACACCACGTCCTGCCAGGTGGTGCGTCCCTCGTGGTGGGCCCGGGCCTGCCGGCTGCCGACCGGCAGCCCGTGGGCACGCTCGACCCGGGTGAGGTACTCGTGCTCGAGCACCGAGCAGGTGCCCTCGGCCACGTCGAGGAGCACCCCGCCGACCCAGGCGCGGCGCCGGGCCCAGGGCCGGGCGTCGAGGGCGGCGACCAGCCGCTGGGCGGTGGTGCGCCGCGAGCCGCAGGCGTCGGCCAGTGCCGCGATCGAGGCCAGCTCGTCGTCGCAGGCGAGCGCGACGTCGAGAGCCGCCTCCTCGTAGCGCACCCGTGGCGGTCCGGCGTTCCAGCGCACCCGCGCCGCGTAGCCGTCGACCCGGTGCACGACCACCCCGCGGGGCGGGTCGAGGCGCCGGCCGCGGTCGACGGTGACGTGCAGGAGGTCGGTCTCGCGGCCACGGCGGCCCGGCCCCTCGGCGGCGCGCAGTGCGCTCTCGTGCGACAGCGCGGCGGGCGCCGCCCACAGCACCGCCGCCCACGCGCGCTGGGCCCAGTCCAGCGGCCCGGTGTGGTCGACGTACACCCCGCGGTGCACCTCGCTCAGGTCGCGGCGGCGCAGCATCCGTGCCACGCCCACCCGGTCGACGCCCTCGAGGTCGAGCAGCTGTCGGCGCGCCACGACGCCACCCTGGTCGCGCAGCAGGCGGGAGATCTCGTCCATGGCCCGACCCTGCCCGGGGCGGGTCTCCCGCGCCGGGCGCGCGGGGCCGCCTGTGGAGAGGCCGGCGCCGGCGGGCCGCTGTGGACGTCAGTCGTCGTCGGCGGCCCCGTCGGGCACGTAGACCGGGCGCAGCCGGGCCCAGCCCAGGAAGACCGCGGAGACCACGAGCATCGCGATCCCGGCCCACAGGTTGGCGTTGACGCCGCCCGTCTTGTCGGTCTCGGGGTCGGCGAAGGCCCCCATCAGCACCAGGATCACGCCGTACGCGCCGATCAGCCACCCGATGATGTTGCGGATGTCGAAGGCTCCGGCCTGGTGGCGCCGGGTCCCGCCGGTGCTGGACCCGGCGCTGGACTCAGGGGCGGTCTCGGGGGTGGTGTTCTCAGGCATCGGGGTCTCCTCAGAAGGCCACGTTGAGTGCGATGACGATGACGAGCGCGATGCTCGCCAGCGGGACCGTGCGGCGGTACCAGGGGTACGACGCCTCGTCGGGGTCGGTGCGCTCCTCGCGCGGGGTCTCCGAGTAGACCAGCCCGCGCAGCGAGCCCTCGGGCTTGGGGGCGGTGACCAGCGAGACCGCGACGCTGACGACGATGTCGACGGCGAACGCCGCTCCGGCGGCCACGAAGGCGGCGCCCTGGCCGCTGAGCGCCAGCACCCCGATGCTCAGCCCGCCGAGGGTGCCCTCGGCGAGGAAGCCCACCAGGACCGCGGCCGACGTGCCGGCGACCAGGCCGGCCCAGCCCGCCGTGGCGGTCATCCGCTTCCAGAACATGCCGAGGATGAACGTCGCGAAGAGCGGGGCGTTGAAGAAGCCGAACAGCGTCTGGAGGTAGTCCATGATGTTCGAGAAGCTGGAGGCCAGGTAGGCGGTGCCGATCGCGGCCACGGTGGCGCCGACGGTCGCCAGACGACCCACCTGCAGGTAGTAGCGGTCGGGCCGGTCCTGCACGCCGTAGCGCTGCCACAGGTCGAAGCTGAAGACCGTGTTGAACGCCGAGATGTTGGCCGCCATGCCGGCCATGAACGCCGCGAGCAGGCCGGCGACGGCCACGCCGAGCAGGCCGTTGGGCAGCAGGTCGCGCATCAGGTAGATCAGCGCGTCGTTGTACTGCACCGTGCCCTCGGCCCCGCCGGTGACCTGCTCGCCGGCCTTGGTGCGGGCGATCTCGCTGACCAGCACGGCGGCGATCATGCCGGGCAGGATGGTGATGAACGGGATGAAGATCTTGGGGAAGGCACCGATGATCGGGGTCTTGCGGGCCGCGGAGATGGAGTCGGTGGCCATCGCGCGCTGGACCTCCACGAAGTTCGTGGTCCAGTAGCCGAAGGAGAGCACGAAGCCCAGGCCGAGCACGATGCCGACCACGGACAGGATGTCGGAGGAGAAGCCGGTCAGGGCGGTGCCGGGCCAGGAGTTGAGCTGCTCGGCGGCCGAGGGCACGCCGGGGCCGCCCGCGTCGGCGGCGATGCGCTCCTTGAGCCCGTCCCAGCCACCGACCCGGGAGAGGCCCAGCAGGGTCAGCGGGAGCAGGCCGGCCACGATGACGAAGAACTGCAGCACCTCGTTGTAGATCGCGGCGCTCAGGCCGCCGAGGGTGATGTAGCTGAGCACCACGGCCGCGGCCACGACCAGGGCGATGATCAGGTCGATGCCGATCAGCGCCTGGATGATGCTGCCGAGCAGGTAGAGGTTGATGCCGGCGATCAGCAGCTGGGCCACGGCGAAGGAGATCGCGTTGACCAGGTGGGCCCCGGTGCCGAAGCGGCGGTACATGAACTCGGGCACCGAGCGCACCTGCGAGCCGTAGTAGAACGGCATCATCACCACGCCGAGGAACAGCATCGCGGGGATCGCGCCGATCCAGAAGTAGTGCACCGCGGGCAGCCCGAACTGCGCGCCGTTGGCGCTCATCCCCATGATCTCGACGGCGCCGAGGTTGGCGGAGATGAAGGCCAGCCCGGTGACCCAGGCCGGCAGCGAGCGCCCGGACAGGAAGAAGTCGACCGAGTCGGAGACCTGGCGGCGCGCCACCACCCCGATCGTCAGCACGAAGCCGAAGTAGATGGCGATGATCAGGTAGTCGACGGGGTGCGCCGAGATGATCGTGTCGCCGGCCCAGACCGTGGTCATCGAACAGCCGTCCTTCCGAGAGACTCGCGTGGCGCCCGCGGACAGCGGTCGTTGTCCGGTCGTTGTGCTGCGCAACCAGTGGAGGCTAGTGCCGCACGCGGCGCGACGAGCCACCCCTCCGGGGGAGGGCCCGCGGACCCGAGTGACGCCACTGTGACATCAGAAATGACGTCACTACCTCTTGCAGTGGCGTCACCATGGCGTCATAGTGGTGCGCATGGACATCTCCCCGTACGTCGAGCGCCTGCGCCACGACCTGCTCGCCGCCGCGGAGGCCGGCGGCCCCGAGGTGCGCTCCGCGACGGAGCGGCTGACCTACGCCCTGGACCCGGCTGTGCGCCTGGCCCTGATGGAGGCCGTCTCTCACGCAGCGGCCGAGATCACCTCAGCCCTGCCGACCGGCAGCGTCGACGTCCGGCTCGACGGCCGCGACCTCGACTTCGTCGTCGACACCACTCCGCCCCCGGCGCCCGCCTCTCCTCCGCCCCCGCCCCCGTCGACAGAGGAGGGTGACGACGGCGTCGTCGCCCGGGTCACGCTGCGCCTGCCCGAGCCGGTCAAGGCCCGCGCCGAGGAGCTGGCGGCCCGCGCGGGCACGTCGCTGAACAACTGGCTGGTGGGCGTCGTGCGCGACGCGACCAGCGAGAGCGGCGACCGGGCCGTGCGCGTCGACGTCGACCTGTCCTCCCTCCCCTTCGGCGGCGGTCGCGGGCGCCGGCTCAACGGCTGGATCTGACCGGCACCGACACCTCCCCGACCACCAGCGCACCCGCTGGGACGGCCCTCCGGCCGGTCCCGCGGACGAGCACACCCTCATCCCAGTCGTCCCCGGCATCCCAGGAGCCACCATGACCCACCACGAGCTCACCACCCCCGACCCCGTCGACCTGCACGTCGAGATCGGCAGCGGGCTGGTCCACCTCGACCTCACCGACCGGACCGGCACCACCACGGTCCGCGTCGAGGGCCGCGACGCGGCGCAGGTCGCGGTCGACCACGACGGCGGCACCGTCAGCGTCGTCGCGCCGCGCCGCGGCCTGCTCGGCGCCGGCACCAGCCCCCTGCAGGTGCACGTCAGCGCCCCGCCGAGCAGCCGACCGGCGATCCGCACCGGCAGCGCCGGCGTCGTGGTCGAGGGCGTGGCGGGCGCCACCCGGGTGCGCACCGGCTCCGGTGACGTACGCCTCGACGTCCTGCAGGGCGAGTCGAGCGTCGAGACCGGGTCGGGCGACCTGGGCGTCGAGCACGCGCGGGCCGGGCTGCGGGTCAAGACCGGGTCGGGGCAGGTGCTGCTCGGGGACCTCGGCGCCGACGCGACGGTCTCCACGGGGTCCGGCGACGTGCGGGTGCGCCGCAGCGCCGGCGCGTTCACCCTCAAGACCGGCTCGGGCGACCTGCGCGTCGACGAGGCCGGCGGCGACGTCTCCATGAGCTCGGGCAGCGGCGACCTGCTCCTGGGCCGCATCACCCGCGGCCGCGTCGACGTCAAGGGTGCCTCGGGCGCACTGCGCGTCGGGGTGGCGCCGGGGACCCCCGTCTGGGCCGACGTGCGCACCCTCTCCGGCCGCATCCATTCGGCGCTGCCGCCCACCGGGGCGCCCGCCGACGGGCAGGACCACGTCGAGGTGCACGGCGTCCTGGTCAGCGGCGACGTCACCCTGCACGAGGCCTGACCCCTGCCCTGCCCCGACCCCTCCGCACCATCCACCACACATCGACCCAGGGAGAGCCCCATGAACGAGCAGCACACGATGATCGAGGCCGAGGCCCGCGCGCTGGTCAGCGACCGCCTGGTGCGCGCCCGCGCGCCCCGGATGCCCGCCACCACGCTGCCGCGGCACCGGCTGGCGCGCGGCCTGCGGCGCGTCGCCGACCGCCTCGACCCCTGAGGCCGTAGCCCCCGCCGGGGGCTACGGCTCAGCGCGACGCGCAGGCGACGCAGGTGCGGGCGCCCGGTCGGACCTCGAGCCGCGCGACGGGGATGTCGCGCCCGCACCGCTCGCACACGCCGTACGTGCCGGCGGCCTCGCGCTCGAGCGCAGCGTCGAGGTCGCCGAGGCGCCGCTCACCCTCGCGCAGCAGCGCGGCGACCTGGGAGCGCTCGAAGGCGATGGTGGCGCCCTCCGGGTCGTGCTCGTCGTCGGCGTTGTCGCGCTCGGAGGCGGCACGGAAGCCCTCGAGGTCGGCACGCAGCAGCGCGAGCCGCTCGAGCACCTCGGCGCGCTCGGCCTCGAGCCGGGCCCGGGCGCCCGCGGGCACGCTCACAGGAAGCGGGCCGAGGCCCACCGCGACCCGACGTCGAGGTGGGGGTAGGCCTGGTCGATGCCCGCGTAGACGTCGCGGTAGTGCCGCGCCACCTGGGCCACCAGCTCGTCGGGCAGCACCTCGGTGGTGCGCGGGGTCTGGTTGGGCCGGGACTCGGTGTCGGGCTCGATCGGGGAGAGCCCCAGGTCGGCGGTCAGGGCGGCCAGCGAGGCGGGCTCGAAGAGCGTCTCGTAGAGCACCACGTGCACCTGGTCGGCGGGCAGCGCCTCGCGCACCCGCCCCAGCGTCAGGTCGTAGCGGGTGCGCGCCGCGACCTCGTCGCCGGTGTGCAGGCGCCGCACCCAGTCGGCCGAGCCGCCGGGGTAGCGGGAGGGCTGGCGCATCTGCATCATCCGCACCGCCGACCAGATCCGCTCGACGGGGTCGCGCAGCGACATCAGCACCCGCATCTGCAGCCCGCGCCGCTCGACGCCCTCGCGCAGCATCGCCAGGCGCGGCGCGCCGAGGCCGCCGTACGCCGGCGTCAGGTCGCCGGTCAGCCGGGCCCGGCCGGGCCCGACCAGCGAGGCGAAGTAGTCGAAGTAGGAGTCCGGGTCGAGCATGAACGTGGCCTGGCGCAGCGCGCGCACGTCGGCACTGCGACCGCCCGTGGCCAGCGTGTCGAGGGCGGTGCGGCCGCGCTTGAGCACCCGCTTGAGCCCGGGCAGGTCCTCGTCGAGGTCGAGCCGGTCCCAGACGTGGTACTCCTTCATGAAGCCCAGGTCGGTCTCGGCGGAGGAGCCGAGGTAGTCGTGCAGCCAGGCCGTGCCGCCCTTCTGGCAGCCCGTGCCGAGCAGGAAGACCGGGCGGTCCTCGTCGGGGTGCGGGTCGTCGGCCGGAGCCATCAGATCGTGGTGCGGTGGAAGCTCTGGAACGAGCGCGAGGGCGTCGGGCCGCGCTGACCCTGGTAGCGGCTGCCGTACTTCTCCGAGCCGTAGGGGTGCTCCGAGGGTGAGGTGAGCCGGAAGAAGCAGAACTGCCCGATCTTCATGCCGGGGTAGAGCTTGATCGGCAGCGTGGCGACGTTGGCCAGCTCGAGGGTGACGTGCCCGCTGAAACCGGGGTCGACGAAGCCGGCGGTCGCGTGGGTGAGCAGGCCCAGCCGGCCCAGGGACGACTTGCCCTCGACGCGCGCGGCGATGTCGTCGGGCAGCGAGACGACCTCGTAGGTCGAGCCGAGCACGAACTCGCCGGGGTGCAGGATGAACGCCTCGTCGCCCTCGGGCTCGATCATCCGCGTCAGGTCGGACTGGTCGGCCGCCGGGTCGATGTGCGGGTACTTGTGGTTCTCGAAGACCCGGAAGAACCGGTCGAGGCGCACGTCGATCGACGACGGCTGCAGCATCGTGGGGTCGAACGGGTCGAGGGCGACCCGCCCGGCGTCGATCTCGGCCATGATGTCGCGGTCGCTGAGGAGCACGGGCGCCAACCTACCGCCCGCGACCCGCCCGCGGGAGCAGCCGGGCACCCGGGGAGAATGGTGGCCATGAGCTCGAGCCCCCGCTTCGCCCGCTACGTCGCCCTCGGCGACTCCTTCACCGAGGGGGTCGGCGACCACGACCCCGCGCGTCCCAACGGGGTGCGCGGCTGGGCCGACCGGGTCGCCGAGGTCCTGGGCGCGCACGACCCCGGCTTCGCCTACGCCAACCTCGCCATCCGCGGCCGCAAGCTGGCGCCGATCCTCGACGAGCAGCTCGAGCCGGCGCTGGCGCTCGGGCCCGACCTGGTCACCGTCTACGCCGGTGCCAACGACATCATGCGGCCCTCGGTCGACCTCGACACGCTGCTGGCGTCGTACGAGGAGATGATCGCGCGGCTGCGCGCCGCCGGGGCCGAGGTGCTCGTGTGGACCTCGGCCGACCCGGGCGGCTCGGCGACGTACAAGCTGGTGCGCGACCGGTTCCGCCGCTACAGCGAGGGCGTGCGCGAGATCGCCGCCCGCCAGGGCGCGCGGGTGCTCGACTACTGGCACCTCAGCGAGTACGCCGACTGGCGGATGTGGGACGCCGACCGGATGCACATGGGCCCGGCCGGCCACCAGCGGATGGCGATCGAGGTGCTCGACACCCTCGGGGTCGCCCACGGCCTGGAGCCGCTGGTGCTGGCCGACCCCGGCCCGACGTCGTGGGCGCAGCGGCTGCGCACCGACGCCACCTGGGTGCGCAGCTTCCTGGTGCCGTGGGTGCACCGCCGGGTCACCGGACGCTCGTCGGGCGACGGGATGGCACCGCGCTACCCCGAGTACACCCGGATCGCACCGGCCGGCGCGTGATCGTCTAGCATGGCCGCGCACCACCTCGGTGGTGCGTGCGGACGTAGCTCAGTTGGTAGAGCGCGACCTTCCCAAGGTCGATGTCGCGAGTTCGAGTCTCGTCGTCCGCTCCACGAATGCCTCCCCCGCCCCCTCGGGCGTACTCTCGAGGCGAATGACCGTCCGCTCGAGCCCGCCGGGCCGCTGCGCAGACGGTCGAGAGGCACACGTCATGACGACGGCCACCGCACCCTCCTCCCCCGCCTCCTCGCCGGCCGGACCGCCCGCCGCCGGCCACCTGCGGCTCCGGCTCACCGAGCACCAGGGCCACGACCACCTCGACGGCGGGTGGTGGCCGCACAGCCGCGACCTCAGCGTCGAGCTGCGCGAGCTGGTCGACGGCTTCCCGCCCGATCGGGGCCGCATCGTGCGGGTCCTCTACTCCCCGCCGGCCTGGGAGAACCGCCCCACCCGCTCCCTGCCGGTCGCCGCCGGCCAGGTCAAGGTCGGGTTCTTCCCCCACGACGACACCCACCTGGTGCACCTGACGATGACGGACCGCAGCGTGTGGCTGCTGGCCGTCGTGCCGCCGGAGTTCAGCGACGGGCACGGCGAGGAGGCGCTCCTGGCCGCCGCCACCCCCGGCAACCACCACGACGCGAGCGACCTCCTGCACACCGTCGAGGGCGAGGCCGCGAGCATCGTCGCCGACCACTGGGCCGCCGGCGTCTGAGGTCACCCGCCCGGTGGGCTCGCGGCGTCCTAGGCTCGGGGCATGACTCCACCAGCGACCAGCGGCGCGGGCGGGGCCCCCGGTGAGTTCACCGGCTTCCCGTCCGCCGCCCTGGACTTCTACGACGACCTCGAGGTCGACAACACGAAGTCGTACTGGGAGGCCCACAAGCACGTCTACGCCGCGTCGGTGAAGGCGCCGATGACGGCGCTGTGCCAGGCCCTGGAGCCGGAGTTCGGGCAGGCCAAGATCTTCCGGCCCTACCGCGACGTGCGCTTCGCGAAGGACAAGACGCCGTACAAGACCCACCAGGGGGCGTTCGTCGCGGTGGGCCCGGCGACCGGCTGGTACGTCGAGATCTCGCCGCGCGGCCTGCGCACGGGGGCCGGGTTCTACGAGGCAGCGGGCACCCGGCTGGCCTCGTTCCGCGAGGCGGTGGCCCACGAGCGGTTCGGCCCCGAGCTGGAGTCGCTGGTCGCCGCCGCGGTCGCCGAGGGCTTCGAGCTGGGCGGCGAGCGCCTCAAGACCTCGCCGCGCGGATTCGACGCCGACCACCCGCGCATCGAGCTGCTGCGCCACAAGTCGCTCACGCTGGGCCGCTCCCACGGCTTCGAGCCGGTCATCCACACCCCCGCCGCCCTCGACCTGGTGCGCGACGACTGGCGGACCCTGCGTCCCGTCGTGGAGTGGCTGGCGCGGCACTGCCAGGACTGAGGTCCGCCGCCGGGTCAGGGGGCGCGGTAGGTGGCCATCGTGCGCTCGGGCTCCCAGAAGGCGCGCATGGAGCGCACCCGGCCGTCGTCGCCGACGGTGTAGACCATGACGAGGTCGGTGTGGGTGGAGCCGCCGTCGGCGAAGGCGGTGTGGATGGTGCCGACGTTGGCGCAGGTCGAGCCGTTGGCGAAGGACTTCCTGATCTCGAACCGGAAGGTCGCGATCGGCTCGATCGCCAGGCGCCAGAACGCGGCGATGCCCTCGTGGCCGTGGTGGCCGCGCCCCTCGGGGTCGAACATCGAGGGACCGACGGGGTCCTCCAGCACCGCGTCCTCGGCGTAGACGCCGAGCCACTCCTCGAGGTCACCCTTGGCCACCGCGGAGTACGAGCGCATCGAGGCCGTCCGGGCGGGGTGCTCGTCGAGCGTGGCGTGCCACTCCACGGCGGGTGAGCTGATGGCGGACGGGAGCGAGGTCGTCATGCGAGGCATCGTAGGACCCAAGTGGAACATGTTCTAGTGCTGGACGGGTGCGAGGCCAGGGCGTCGACGAGCCGTGACGGCGACGACACCCGCAGTTCACCCGCCCGCCGCGAGGCGCTGCGAGCGTGAGCACCATGAGCAAGCGCAGGTTCGTCCTCCACATCGGGCTCGAGCACACCGGCGCCGACGGCGTCGCGGCCGGGCTGGCCGAGCACCGCGAGCGGCTCCTGGAGCTGGGCGTGCGCAGCCCCGCCCGCACTCCCGACGACTCGCTGCGCGCCGCGATCGAGATGCGGCGGCTGCACAAGGCCTGGGGCTTCAAGCGGCGCGAGGTCGAGGGCGCCTGGGCCGACCTGGTCCGGCGCGCCCGCAAGCAGGGCGCCACCGCACACGCTGCGGTGGTCGTGAGCGAGGAGCTGCTCGCGGGCGCGTCGCCCGACCAGGTCGCGCTGCTCCTGGACTCCCTGGGCGGCTTCGACGTGCACGTCGTGGCGACGCTGCGCGACCCCGCCTCCCAGCTGGTCGACGGCTGGGCGGGGGCGGTGCGCGCCGGCGGGTCGCTCTCGCTGCGCCGCTACTCGCGCCGCGTGCTCGACAGCGGCCGCGAGACCGAGGAGGCCCGCGACTTCTGGGCCGGCCAGGACGTGGCCGCGGTCCTGCAGCGCTGGCGCTCCGAGCTGCACAGCCCCGACCGCCTGCACGTCGTCGTTCCCGCCCCCGGCCAGGACCGCACCGAGGCCACCTGGCGCACCATCGCCGAGCTGGTCGGGGTCCAGGCCGAGGGCCTGCCGATGCGCGAGCCCGAGCGCAGCCCGCTCGGCCCGGTCGGCCTGGGCGTGCTGCGCCACGTCAACCGTGCGGTCGACGGCCGCGCCCAGGTCCGCGAGTCGCGCGCCGCGCTCGACGAGCAGCTGCGCGCCCACGAGCCCGACGGGCTGGGCCAGAGCACCACGGGCGGCCTCTCGCCCGAGCTGCACGACGAGCTCTGCGACCTGGCCGACGCCTGGGCCAAGGCGGTCGCCGAGGGCGGCTACAGCCTGGTGGGCGACACCGCCCACCTGCAGCCGGCCTCCCCGCTGGCGCTGGGAGCGGCGTACGCCGCCGACACCAGCACCACCGACCAGCGCCTGGCCTCGGCCACCGACGCCCTGGCCGACCTGCTCGTGGAGACGACGCGGCTGCGCGAGCACAACGACGAGCTCGAGGCGCGGGTGGCCAAGCTGGCCCGCAAGAAGGCCACGCTCAAGGCCCGGCTCGCCGCTGCCATGGGCTAGTCACCCGGTCGAGGGACGCCGGGCGTCAGTGCGGCTGCCAGGCGTCCTCGTCAGCGGTGCGCTCGGTCACCTGTGCCGGCAGGTCGCGGTCGGCGAGCTGCCGGATCGAGACCTGCTCGAAGACGTCGCGCAGCGAGCGGCGGGCCGCGATCCACACGTGCTGGAGCACCTCGGCGGACTCGTTGTACTCCACCGCCTCGGGACGCAGCCCGTAGACCGAGACCAGCGGCCCGTCGACGGCGCGGATCACGTCGGCCACCGAGACGCCCTCGGGCTCGCGCGCCATCCGCCAGCCACCGGACTGCCCGCGCTGCGACATCACGATGCCCGCGCGGCGCAGGTCGGCGAGGATCGCCTGCAGGAAGCCGTGCGGGATGTCCTGGACCCGGCCGAGCTCCTCGGCGCTGACGGCCTTGCGGTCGGTGCGGCCCGCCATCTCGATCAGCGCCCGCAGGGCGTAGTCGGACTTCGCGGAAACTCGCACGAGTCCAGTGTCTCAGACGAGTCGATCAAGCAACTCGACTATCAGGGTCCGCGACCCGGCCGGGTGATCCTGTTGCGAGTCAAGTTACTGGCCCGTACCATTCAAGTTACCGACCAGTATGACCTGCGTCTGCCGGCCGGCCGTAGACCTGACGACGAAGAAGGTGGGGGCCGTGAGCCACTACAAGAGCAACCTGCGCGACATCGAGTTCAACCTGTTCGAGGTCCTGGGCCGTGACGAGGTGCTGGGCACCGGTCCCTTCGGCGAGGTCGACAGCGACACCGCGCGCGAGATCCTGGCCGAGGTCGACCGGATGGCACGCGAGGAGCTGGCGGCCTCCTACGAGGACAGCGACCGCAACCCGCCGGTCTTCGACCCCGAGACCAGCACCGCGCCGATCCCCGAGTCCTTCAAGAAGAGCTACCAGGCCTGGATGGACTCCGAGTTCTGGCGCCTGCAGATCAACGAGGAGCTCGGCGGCACCCCCGCCCCCTCGAGCCTGGTCTGGGCGCTCGGCGAGCTCGTCCTCGGCTCCAACGCCCCCGTGTGGATGTACGGCGCCGGCGCGCCGTTCGCCGGGGTCGTGCACCGCAACGGCAACGAGCGCGACAAGCGCATCGCCGAGATCATGGTCGAGCGCCAGTGGGGCGCCACGATGGTGCTGACCGAGCCCGACGCGGGCTCCGACGTGGGTGCCGGCCGGGCCAAGGCCACGATGAACGACGACGGCTCGTGGAACATCGAGGGCGTCAAGCGCTTCATCACCTCGGCCGAGCACGACATGAGCGAGAACATCATGCACCTCGTGCTCGCGCGCCCCGTGGGCGTCGAGGGCGCGGGCGGGCCCGGCACCAAGGGCCTCTCGCTCTTCCTGCTGCCCAAGCACCACTTCGACCACGAGACCGGCGAGCTGACCGGTGAGCGCAACGGCGTCTACGTCACCAACGTCGAGCACAAGATGGGCATCAAGGTCTCCAACACCTGCGAGGTCACCTTCGGTGAGAAGGAGCCCGCCAAGGGCTGGCTGCTCGGCGAGGTGCACAACGGCATCGCCCAGATGTTCCAGGTCATCGAGAACGCCCGGATGATGGTCGGCACCAAGGCCATCGCCACCCTGTCCACCGGCTACCTCAACGCGCTGGAGTTCGCGAAGTCGCGCCAGCAGGGCGCCGACCTGACCCAGTCGGGCGACAAGACCGCCCCCCGCGTGGCGATCACCGCCCACCCCGACGTCCGTCGCTCGCTGATGGTGCAGAAGTCGTTCTCGGAGGCGATGCGCTCCCTGGTCTTCTACACCGCGGCGTGGCAGGACAAGATCATGGTCGCCGAGCACGAGGGCACCATGGACACCGAGGAGACCAAGCTCGCCGAGGCCGTCAACGACCTGCTCCTGCCGATCGTCAAGGGCTACGGCTCCGAGCGCTCGTGGGTGCTGCTGGGCACCGAGTCGCTGCAGACCTTCGGCGGCTCCGGCTTCCTGCAGGAGTACCCGATCGAGCAGTACGTCCGCGACGCCAAGATCGACACCCTCTACGAGGGCACGACCGCGATCCAGGGCCAGGACTTCTTCTTCCGCAAGATCGTCAAGGACCAAGGCAAGGCGCTGGGCCACCTCGCCGCGCAGATCCAGGGCTTCATCGACAGCGAGGCCGGCAACGGTCGCCTGAAGAACGAGCGCCAGCTGCTGGCCACCGCCCTCGACGACGCCAACGCGATGGTCGGCCACCTCATCAACGACCTGATGAGCGCCCAGGACGAGATCCGCAACATCTACAAGGTCGGGCTCAACACCTCGCGCCTGCTGATGGTGCTCGGCGACGTCGTCTGCGCCTGGCTGCTGCTGCGCGGCGCCGAGGTCGCGCTGGAGAAGCTCGGCGGCGACGTGTCGGCCAAGGACAAGTCGTTCTACGAGGGCAAGGTCGCGGCCGCGCAGTTCTTCGCGTCCTACAACCTGCCCAAGATCAGCAGCGAGCGGGCGATCGCCGAGGCGGTCGACCTGTCGCTGATGGACCTCGACGAGGCCGCGTTCTGACCTGAGGCACAGCACGACCACGGGCCGCCGTCGGCCCCGCGCGAGCGGGTGCCGGCGGCGGCTCGGTGCTTGACGCCCATCCCGCTGGACCGACCGTGCCTTCGGGTTGGCGAGGCCAGACAGCCGGCTGCGGCGGTGTCGCCGTCGGAAGGTCCGACGCCCCCCCGAACCATCCGCTCGTGCCGAGGTCCGTGCAGCCCGGGGACTCCGCTCCGGGCTCGTAGCCGAACGGGCACAACGCTTCGCCAGGCAGCCCCGACACCGGCTCTCCGCAGGGGCGCACGGCGCGACGGGCC
>NZ_JBDYKJ010000066.1:0-26827 GCF_040012395.1 Nocardioides sp. 31GB23
GGGGTCATGGGTCCATCATCCGTGGACCCACGACCCCCGACAACGAAGGTGAGGCTGCGCTCAGCGGCCCCGCCGGGGCGCTCAGAGGCCGAGGTCGCGGCCGATGAGCTCCTTCATGATCTCGTTCGAGCCGGCCCAGATCTTCGAGACGCGGGCGTCGCGCCAGGCCCGCGCCACGCGGTACTCGTTCATGAAGCCGTAGCCGCCGTGCAGCTGCACGCAGTGGTCGAGCACGTCGTTCTGCACCTGGCTGGTCCACCACTTGGCCTTGGCCGCGTCGACCGGGGTGAGCTCGCCCTTGTCGTGGGCCACGACGCACTGGTCGACGTACGCCTCGGCGACCTCGATGGCGGTGAACTGCTCGGCGAGCAGGAACTTGTTGTGCTGGAACTGCCCGATCGACTGTCCGAAGGCCTTGCGGTCCTTGGTGTACTGCAGCGTCTCGACCAGGATCTGCTTGGCGTGGTGCACGTTGGAGATCGCGCAGCCCAGGCGCTCCTGCGGGAGCTTCTGCATCATCGCGATGAAGCCGCCGCCGAGCTCGCCGATGACGTGGTCGTCGCCGAGGCGCACGTTCTCGAAGAACAGCTCGGCGGTGTCGGACTCGTCCTGGCCGACCTTGTCGAGCTTGCGCCCGCGGCTGAAGCCCGGGGCGTCGGACGGGATGGCGAAGAGCGTGATGCCGCGCGCGCCCTTCTCGGGGTCGGTGCGCACCGCGGTGATCACCAGGTCGGCGGAGTAGCCGTTGGTGATGAAGGTCTTGGAGCCGTTGATGACCCACTGGTCGCCGTCGCGCACGGCGGTGGTCTTCAGCGCGGCCAGGTCGGAGCCGCCGGAGGGCTCGGTCATGCCGATGGCGAGCAGGATCTCGCCGGCCGCGACGCCGGGCAGCCAGCGCTGCTTCTGCTCCTCGGTGCCGAGCTCGACGATGTACGGCGCGGTGATGTCGGCGTGGATGCCCCAGCACGAGCCCAGCGCGGCGTTGACCTTGTTGAGCTCCTCGGCGGCGACCGCATTGAACCGGTAGTCCCCGGCGCCCACGCCGCCGTACTCCTCGGGGATCTCCAGGCCCAGGAACCCCTGCTTGCCGGCCTCGAGCCAGAACTCGCGCGGCAGGGCCTTGTCGGCCGCGTGCTGCTCGACGTCCGGGATCACCGAACGCTCCAGGAACTCGCGCACAGACGCGCGGAAGGCCTCGTGGTCCTCGTCAAAGATGCTCCGCTTCATGCCGCACATGCTACCGGCGGGTAGCGCGTGTGGCACAGCAGCGAGCGGGGAAGGCCCCCTTGCGGGTGGGCATGGACGGGGCCCGCCCGTGCTTTGATCGATCCAACCCGCACCACCCACGCACTCGAGGGAGCACCACCCGCATGGAGACCTGGCCCGGAACCGCCTACCCGCTCGGCGCGACGTTCGACGGGAGCGGCACCAACTTCGCGCTCTTCAGCGAGGTGGCCGACAGCGTCGTGCTGTGCCTCTTCGACGACGACCCCGAGCACCCCGACGGGCCGCTGCTCGAGACCTGCGTGGAGCTGCAGGAGGTCGACGCGCACGTCTGGCACTGCTACCTGCCGACGATCCAGCCCGGGCAGCGCTACGGCTACCGCGTGCACGGCCCGTGGGACCCCGAGCAGGGCCTGCGCTGCAACCCCAACAAGCTGCTGCTCGACCCCTACGCCAAGGCGACCTGGCGCGAGATCGACTGGGACCCCAGCCTCTTCGCCTACACCTTCGGCGAGGAGGACTCCCGCAACGACGACGACTCCGCGCCGCACATGACCCTCGGCGTGGTCATCAACCCGTTCTTCGACTGGGAGGGCGACCGCCGCCCGCGCGTCGACTACAACGACACGGTCGTCTACGAGGCCCACGTCAAGGGCCTGACCCAGCTGCACCCCGACGTCCCCGAGGAGCTGCGCGGCACGTACGCCGGCGTCGCGCACCCGTCGGTCGTGGAGCACCTCAAGAAGCTCGGGGTGACCGCGGTCGAGCTGATGCCGGTGCACCAGTTCATCCAGGACAACACGCTGCTCGAGAAGGGGCTGCGCAACTACTGGGGCTACAACACCCTGGGCTTCTTCGCCCCGCACGCCGACTACTCGGCCTCCGCGCACGCCGGGGTCGGTCGCGGCCAGCAGGTCCAGGAGTTCAAGGCGATGGTCAAGGAGCTGCACGCCGCCGGCATCGAGGTGATCCTCGACGTGGTCTACAACCACACGGCCGAGGGCAACCACCTGGGCCCGACCCTGAGCATGAAGGGCATCGACAACCAGGCCTACTACCGCCTCGTCGAGGACGACCCGCGCTACTACATGGACTACACGGGCACCGGCAACACGCTCAACGTGCGCCACCCGCACTCGCTGCAGCTGATCATGGACTCGTTGCGCTACTGGGTCACCGAGATGCACGTCGACGGCTTCCGCTTCGACCTGGCCTCCGCGCTGGCGCGCGAGTTCTACGAGGTCGACCGGCTGGCGACGTTCTTCGAGCTCGTCCAGCAGGACCCGGTCGTGAGCCAGGTCAAGCTGATCGCCGAGCCGTGGGACGTGGGCCCCGGCGGCTACCAGGTCGGCGGCTTCCCGCCGCAGTGGACCGAGTGGAACGGCGCCTACCGCGACACCGTGCGCGACTTCTGGCGCGGCGAGCCGTCGCTGGGCGAGTTCGCCAGCCGGCTCTCCGGCTCCTCCGACCTCTACGAGCAGTCGGGCCGGCGCCCCTTCGCGAGCATCAACTTCGTCACCGCCCACGACGGTTTCACGCTGCGCGACCTCGTGTCCTACAACGACAAGCACAACGAGGCCAACGGCGAGGACAACAACGACGGCGAGAGCCACAACCGCTCGTGGAACCACGGCGTCGAGGGGCCCACCGACGATGCGGCGGTCCTCGAGCTGCGGGCCCGCGCCCAGCGCAACCACCTCACCACGCTGCTGCTGAGCCAGGGCGTGCCGATGCTGCTGCACGGCGACGAGGCCGGGCGCACCCAGGACGGCAACAACAACACCTACGCCCAGGACTCCGAGATCGCCTGGATGCACTGGGACCGCCTCGACACCCCGCTGGTGGAGTTCACCGCCGCGGTCTCCCGGCTGCGCGCCGAGCACCCGACCTTCCGCCGCAAGCGCTTCTTCACCGGCAACACCGTGCGCACCGGCCCCGAGGGCGCCGAGCGCCTCAACGACATCGTGTGGCTGCACCCCTCCGGGCGCCCGATGGAGGACGAGGACTGGGAGGGCGACGACCGGGTGCTCGGGATGTACCTCAACGGCCACGGCATCGCCGGGCGCGACCCGCGCGGCCAGGTCATCGAGGACGACCACTTCCTGCTCTACTTCAACGCCGCCGACTTCGACGTCGAGGTGACCCTGCCCCCCGAGGAGTACGCCGCGCGCTGGCAGGTCGCCATCAACACCGCCGGCAACGGCGACCGTCCCGAGCCGCTCGACCCCGACAGCGTCGTCACGATGGCCTCGCGCAGCGTGCTGGTGCTCCAGGAGTACGCCGCCCCCGAGGCCGACGTGGACCACTCGGTGGCCGCCTCGATGGCCGCGCAGTCCCAGACCGCGACCGGCGAGGAGGCCTGACGTGGGTGGTCCCACCCGCCGGCCGGTGTCGACCTACCGCTTCCAGGTCAGCGCCGACCTCGACCTGCCGGAGGTGGCCCGCCGGCTGGCCTACGTGCACGACCTGGGCGTCGACTGGGTCTACCTCTCGCCGCTCCTGGCCGCCGAGCCCGGCAGCAGCCACGGCTACGACGTGGTCGCCCACGACCACCTCGACGAGTCCCGCGGCGGCGAGGAGGGCCTGGACGCCGTCAGCGCCGAGGCCCGGCGCCTGGGCCTGGGCGTGCTCGTCGACATCGTGCCCAACCACGTCGGGGTCGCCACCCCCAGCGAGGACCCGTGGTGGTGGGAGGTGCTGCGCGACGGCCGCGACGCCGAGCACGCGGGCGCCTTCGACATCGACTGGGACACCGCCGACCAGCGCCTGCGCATCCCCGTCGTCGGCGACGACGACCTGCTGCCCGACGGGCAGGTCGACCACCTGCGCCTCGTCGAGGGCGAGCGCGGCCTCGAGCTGCACTACTGGGACCAGGCCTTCCCCGTGGCCCACGGCACCGCCGAGGGCGTCGACGACGACCCGCAGGCCGTGCACGCGCGCCAGCACTACGAGCTCGTCGACTGGCACCGCGCCGACGACGCGCTGAACTACCGCCGCTTCTTCGCCGTCAACACCCTCGCCGCGGTGCGGGTGGAGGAGCCCGAGGTCTTCGACGAGACCCACGTCGAGATCCGCCGCTGGTTCACCGAGGGCCTCGTCGACGGGCTGCGCGTCGACCACCCCGACGGCCTGCGCGACCCGAAGGGCTACCTCGACGACCTCGCCGAGCTCACCGGGTCGGCGTACACGCTGGTGGAGAAGATCCTCGAGCCCGGCGAGGCGCTGCCGACCAGCTGGGCCACCGACGGCACCACCGGGTACGACGCCCTGGCCTGGGTCGACCGGGTGCTCACCGACCCCGCGGGTCAGGCGCCGCTCGACGCGCTCGAGGCGCGGCTGCGCGGGCTGCCCGACGGCGAGGTCGTCGACTACCCCGCGATGGTGCACGACCTCAAGCGCGAGGTGGCCGACGGCATCCTGCACAGCGAGGTGCGGCGCATCGTGCGCGACCTGCGCCGCGACGTGCCCGAGCGGGTGCCCTCGAGCACCGCCGACGCGGTCGCCGAGCTGATGGCCTGCTTCCCCGTCTACCGCTCCTACCTGCCCGAGGGCGCCGAGCACGTCGACCAGGCGTTCGCGGCCGCCCGCGAGCGCCGCCCCGACCTGGCCGCCACCCTCGACACCATCGAGCCGTGGCTGCGCGACCCCTCGCTCGACGCCTGCCGCCGCTTCCAGCAGACCAGCGGGATGGTGATGGCCAAGGGCGTCGAGGACTGCGCGTTCTACCGCTACTCGCGCCTGACCTCGCTCAACGAGGTCGGCGGCGACCCCCACGAGTTCTCGCTGCCCGTCGACGAGCTGCACCAGCACCTCGCGGCGCGCCAGCGTGACTGGCCGCACGCGATGACGACGCTGTCGACCCACGACACCAAGCGGGGCGAGGACGTGCGCGCGCGCATCACCGTGCTCGCCGAGGTGCCGCAGCGCTGGGAGGAGACGCTCGACCGGCTGCTGGCGCTGGCGCCGCTGCCCGACCCGGGCTTCGGCTCCCTGCTGTGGCAGGCCGTGCTGGGCGCCTGGGGCTCCGACCCCGACGACGTGCTGCGCGAGCGGCTGCACGGCTACGCGATGAAGGCGATGCGCGAGGCCGGCGACCGCACCACCTGGACCGAGCCCGACGAGACCTACGAGGCCGCTGTGCACGCCGCCGTCGACGCCGCCTTCGACGACCGCGAGGTCCGGGGCGTGCTCGAGGCCCTGGTGGCCGAGGTCGTCGACGCGGGCTGGTCGAACGCGCTGTCCGCCAAGCTGCTCGCGACCACGCTGCCGGGCGTGCCCGACGTCTACCAGGGCTCCGAGCTGTGGGAGCAGTCGCTGGTCGACCCCGACAACCGGCGCCCGGTCGACCTCGACCTGCGGGCCCGGCTGCTCGCCGGGATCGACGCCGGGCAGCGCCCGGCCGCCCCGTCGGGCGTCGACGACACCGGCGAGGCCAAGCTGCTGGTCACCACGGCCGCGCTGCGGCTGCGCCGCGACCACGCCGACCTGTTCACCGGCTACACCCCGATCGCCGCGACCGGCGAGGCCTCCGGCCACGTCCTCGCCTTCGACCGGGGCGGCGCCGTCACGGTGGCGACCCGGCTGCCCGTCGGGCTCGCGGACCGCGGCGGCTGGGGCGGGACCCGTCTCGACCTGCCGGCCGGACGCTGGCGCGACGTGCTGACCGGCGAGGTGACCGACGGCGACCTCGCGACCCTGCTGGCGACCTACCCCGTCGCCCTGCTCGTCAAGGAGGACCGATGACCACGACGACCACGCCCGGCCACGGCCACCGACGCGGGCGCTTCGACGTCTGGGCCCCGCGGCCCGAGCGCGTGCGGCTGCTGGTGGCCGGCGAGACCGTGCCGATGCGCCGGGGCGACGACGACTGGTGGACACCCGACGGGCCGGTGCCCGAGGGCGCTCAGGAGGGCGAGGTCGACTACGGCTACCTGCTCGACGACGACCCCGACCCGCGACCCGACCCGCGCTCGCGGCGCCAGCCGGACGGCGTGCACGGGCTCTCGCGCACCTACGACCCGTCGGCCTTCGCCTGGACCGACCACTCCTGGACCGGCCGCCAGCTCGCCGGCTCGGTGATCTACGAGATGCACGTGGGCACCTTCACCCCCGAGGGCACCCTCGACGCCGCGCTCGGCCGGCTCGACCACCTCGTCGACCTCGGCGTCGACCTGGTCGAGGTGATGCCGGTCAACGCCTTCAACGGCACCCACAACTGGGGCTACGACGGCGTCGCCTGGTTCGCGGTCGCCGAGTCGTACGGCGGCCCCGAGGCCTACCAGCGCTTCGTCGACGGCTGCCACGCGAAGGGCCTGGGCGTGATCCAGGACGTGGTGCACAACCACCTGGGCCCGTCGGGCAACTACCTGCCGCTCTACGCGCCGTACCTCAAGGACGGTCGCAACACCTGGGGCGACCTGGTCAACCTCGACGGCCAGGGGTCGGCCGAGGTGCGCCGCTACATCCTCGACAACGTCGCGATGTGGCTGCGCGACCACCACGTCGACGGGCTGCGCCTCGACGCCGTGCACGCGCTCTCCGACGACTCCGAGGTGCACCTGCTCGAGGAGATGGCCGTCGAGGTGGCGGCCCTGTCGGCCCACCAGCGCCGGCCGCTGACGCTCATCGCCGAGTCCGACCTCAACGACCCGGTGATGATCCGTCCTCGCGAGGCCGGTGGCCGCGGGCTCGACGCCCAGTGGAGCGACGACTACCACCACGCCGTGCACGTCGCGCTGAGCGGCGAGACGACCGGCTACTACGCCGACTTCGAGCCGCTCACCGCGCTGAAGAAGGTCGTCGAGCAGGGCTTCTTCCACGACGGCACCCACAGCTCCTTCCGCGGGCGCGACCACGGGGTGCCCATCGACACCGACCACACCGCCACCTGGCGGCTGGTGGTGGCCAACCAGAACCACGACCAGGTCGGCAACCGGGCCGTGGGCGACCGCCTCAGCGACCCCGCGCCGGGCCACCTCGACGACGACCAGCTCGGCTGCGCCGCGATGCTGACCCTGCTGGGGCCCTTCACCCCGATGCTCTTCCAGGGCGAGGAGTGGGCGGCCTCCACACCGTTCCAGTTCTTCACCAGCCACCCCGAGCCCGACCTGGGCACCGCCACGGCAGAGGGCCGGATCGCGGAGTTCGAGCAGATGGGCTGGGACCCCGCCGTGGTGCCCGACCCGCAGGACCCTGCGACCTTCGAGCGCTCCAAGCTCGACTGGAGCGAGCTCGGGCACGGGCGGCACGCGCGGCTGCTCGAGCTCTACCGCACGCTGGGCCGGCTGCGAAGGGAGTGGCCCGAGCTGACCGACCCGTCGTTCGCGGCCACCCGGTGCGAGGTCGACGCGACCGCGAGGCTCGTGGTGCTGCACCGGGGTCGGCTCCAGGTCGTGCTCAACCTGGGCGAGACGCCGCTCGAGGTGCACACCGGTCCGGGGCAGGTGCTCGCCGCCACCGCGTCGGGCGCCGAGCTCGACGCGCAGGGCCTGCTGGTGCTGCCCGGGCACGCCGGCGCCGTCGTACGGGCCTGACCGCGGCCGGCTGGTCCTCACCAGCCGGGTCGCGAGGCCGCCTGGGTCACAGTGAGTCGAGGTCGACCATGTCCTCGTCGGCGGGCGCCTCGACCTCGAGCGGCTCGTCGAACTCGGTGAAGGTCACCGTGCCTGTGTCCTCGCCCTCGGTCTTCTCGATCCGCACCAGGTGGTGGGGCTCCTCGACGGCGACGTAGCCGGTCGAGGTCTCGCCGTCCTCGTCGGTGGACTCGACCGCCACGACGGCGATCCCGTCGACCTCGCTCTGCTCACCGGTCTCGTACGTCGACTCGGTGTCGCTCTCGACGAGCTCGTCGAGCAGCTGGTCGAGGTCGCAGAACTCCGCGAACCCGTCGTCCTCGCCCAGCACCACCCACCGGCCGGCGACCAGGTCGATGACCTGGTCGGCCTGGGGGCCGGCCTGCGACGTCCAGAACTCCTCGCTGGGCCGGAACCAGGCCTGCCCGCCGACGCTGAGGACCTCGGCCTCGGCGCCGTCCAGGGTCAGGGTGCCGGTGCAGTCGCCCGCGGTGCTGGTGGCCAGGTCGAGGGAGATCTCGTCGCCACCCATCGTGATGTCGCCGCGCACCCGCACGCTCTCCAGCTGACCCATCGCCTCGCCCGACGCGTCGCGGATCTCGGCGCCCTCCTGCTCGGCGAAGGCCGACGAGCCCGCGGAGTCGCCCGTCTGGTCGTCACCGGCCGAGGAGCCGTCCCCGTCGTCGCCGCAGCCGACCAGGGCCGCGCTCGCTGCCAGCAGCGCCGCCACCTCCGCCGTACGTCGTGCCCAGCCGGCCATGTCGTGGTCCTCTCGTCGCGCGTGGTCGTGGTCAGATCACACCACGTGCGCCGCCGGCCCGCGAGCGCTCTCCACAGCCCTCTCCACAGGCGGGGCGCCCAGGACGGCCGACGCTCAGCCCGTGCGGGCGCCCAGGACCTCGTCGACCCAGGCGGGCACGAGCTCGCCGGCCGGGCCGTGACGGGAGTCGTGGAACCACATGGAGCCCTCGGAAGGCACCAGGTTGAGCTCGAGGGTGCGGGCGCCGTGGCGGCGCGCGTGCTGCACGAAGCCCGCGGCCGGGTAGACCGCCCCGGAGGTGCCCACGGACACGAACGTGTCGGCGCAGCCGAGGCGCTCGAGGATGAGGTCCATCTGGTAGGGGATCTCGCCGAACCACACCACGTCGGGGCGCAGCTCGGCGTGCCCGCAGCCCGGGCACGGCGGGTGGTCGAGCAGCTCGCGCTCCCAGCGCACCCGGCCCTCGCAGGCGCGGCACAGCGCCGAGAGCAGCTCGCCGTGCATGTGCACGACGTGGCGCGACCCGGCCCGTTCGTGCAGGTCGTCGATGTTCTGGGTGACCAGCAGCAGGTCGTCGCCCAGCGCCTCCTCGAGCCGTGCCAGCGCGCGGTGGGCGGGGTTGGGCTCGACGCGGGCCAGGGCGCTGCGCCGCTCGTCGTAGAAGCGCAGCACCCGCGAGGGCGCCAGCTCGTAGGCCTCGGGGGTGGCGACGTCCTCGACGTGGTGGCCCTCCCAGAGCCCGTCGGCGTCACGGAAGGTGGGCACCCCGCTCTCCGCGGAGATGCCGGCTCCGGTCAGGACGACGACGCTCACCGGCCCAGGGTAGGCCGAGCGCGTCCTCGGGTGCGGCTCAGGACACCACCGTGAGATCGAAGTCCACGACGAGCCCGTCCACCGTCGTGGTGGTCGCCTCCACCGTCACGTCGCCCGCGCTGGAGACGATGTCGCAGGTCGTGGTCGCGCCCTCCTCGCCGACCAGCTCGCCCTCGCAGGTCACCTCGTCGATCGTGAGCCCCGGGTCGGCGTACGCGCGCTCGACCGCGTCGGCGACCTCGTCGGCAGGGATGAAGAGGGTCTGCTCGAACTCGACCTCGTCGCCTTCCACCGCGGTGACCACCAGCCGCACGCCCGTCGTCGACCCGTCGTCGGAGAAGGTGATCAGGCAGTCCTGGGTGGCCTCCACCTCGGCCTCGAGCTCGCCCTCGCAGGCGACGTCGTACCGGTCGGCGTCGGGCCCGCTCATGTTGGCCGAGACCTCGCCCTCGAGGTCGGCCCGGTCGACGGCGCCGGGGCCCCCGACGGAGATCTCACCGCTGCAGGCGCTCAGCAGCAGGGCGGGCGCGAGCACCGCGCCGACCAGGGACGGGGACAGGACGGGCAGGCGCACGAGGACCCCCAGGGGACGGGGCGCGCACGACGGCGCCCGACCCCTGAGCATCCCTCGCGGGGGCCGCAGGGGTGGGCGGTTCTCGTGAGGTCCCGTCCCTGGTCTGGACCGCGGGAGGTCCGGGCCGGCTCGGCGGGAGGTTTGGGCCGGGTCGGCGCGAAGTTCGGGCCGGCTCAGTAGTACCAGGGGTAAGGCGACCAGTCGGGGTCGCGCTTCTCGAGGAACTGGTCGCGGCCCTCGGCGGCCTCGTCGGTCATGTAGGCCAGGCGGGTGGTCTCGCCGGCGAAGAGCTGCTGGCCGACCAGGCCGTCGTCGATGGCGTTGAAGGAGTACTTCAGCATCCGCTGCGCGGTCGGGCTCTTGCCGTTGACCAGGCGGCCCCACTCCAGGGCGGTGGCCTCGAGCTCGGCGTGCGGCACGGCCTTGTTGACCGTGCCCATCGCGGCGCCCTCCTCGGCCGAGTAGGTCTGGCCGAGGAAGAAGATCTCGCGGGCCTTCTTCTGCCCCACCTGGCGGGCCAGGTACGCCGACCCGAAGCCGCCGTCGAAGGAGCCGACGTCGGCGTCGGTCTGCTTGAAGCGGGCCTCCTCGAGGCTGGCCAGCGTGAGGTCGCAGACCACGTGCAGCGAGTGCCCGCCGCCGGCGGTCCAGCCGGGGACCACGCAGATGACGATCTTGGGCATGAAGCGGATCAGCCGCTGCACCTCGAGGATGTGCAGGCGCCCGAGGCGGGCCTTGTCGACGGTCTCGGCGCTCTCGCCCTCGGCGTACTGGTAGCCGGCGCGGCCGCGGATGCGCTGGTCGCCGCCGGTGCAGAAGGCCCACTTGCCGTTCTTGTCGCTCGGGCCGTTGCCGGTCAGCAGCACGCACCCGACGTCGCTGGTGGTGCGGGCGTGCTCGAGCACCCGCAGCAGCTCGTCGACGGTGTGCGGGCGGAAGGCGTTGAGCACGTCGGGGCGGTCGAAGGCGACCCGCACGGTGCCGTGGGCGCGCGCCCGGTGGTAGGTCAGGTCGGTCAGGTCCTCGAAGCCGGGCACGACGTCCCAGGCCTCGGCGTCGAAGATCTCCGACACCCCGTCGATGGCGCTCATGGCCAGCAGCGTATCGGCGCGCCGGGGAGCTGCCGGTCCGGGCCGGGTCGACGCGAGGTCTGGGCCGGGTCGACCCTGCTCAGGGTCGGGCGATGCCGACCGCGAGCGCGGCCAGGTGGCCGACCCGGGCCAGCTCGGAGTCGAGGAACTCGGGGCCGCCGCGGCGCCCCAGCAGCACGACCTCGCCGTCGCTGAGGTCGACGGCGGCGTAGACGTTGTTGTCGTCGCCGTCGATCTCGGCGCGCTGGGCGCGCTGGGAGCGCACGACCTCGACGAACGGCAGCTCCGCCGGCGCCGCGTCGGTGGCGTGCATGATGCCGTCGCTGCGGTGCACCCGTGCGGCCCAGTCGGCCCGGAAGGTCACCGGCAGCAGGTCGACGAGGCGGTTGATGGCCTGCGTGGGGCTGGCGGTCAGCTCCTCGACGGCCTCGAGGTCGAGGAACAGCTGGCCGCCGGCGGCGTACCGGCTGATCCACAGCACCCGGACCCCCGGCGTCGCGTGGCAGGCCGAGACGATCGTGTCGGGCATGGTGCCGGGCACCAGCTCGAGCAGCACGTCGTCGACGGCCACGTCGTCGCGCTTCTCGACGATCTCGATGGCCTCGATGTCGCCGCCGGCCTCACCGATGCGGGTCGCCAGCCGCCCCAGGGAGCCGGGGACGTCGGGCAGCTCGACACGCAGCAGGAAGGACACGCATCGACCCTAGCCCGCCCGTGTTGCGGGCGCGTGTCACGCGCGGCCGGCGGGCGACCGCTATGCCGAGCGCTGCGACAACCGCTGGGCCAACCGCTGGGCCAACCGGTCGCGCAGGCCCGACGCGCGCTGCGCCTCCCGGGCGACCGCGGCGCGCACGGCCGCCTCCGAGGCCACCACCCGCACCTGCTCCTGGGCACGGGTGATGGCGGTGTAGAAGAGCTCGCGGGTCAGCAGCCGCGAGTCGGCCTCGGGCAGCAGCACGGTCACGTGCGCGGCCTGGCTGCCCTGGCTCTTGTGCACCGTCATCGCGTGCATCGTCTCGATCGCCTCCAGCCGTGCGGGGGCGAAGTCGCGCAACCGCTCGGAGCCGGAGATCCAGGCGCGCAGCCGGCCGTCGGGGGCGCGCACGACGGCCCCGGTCTCGCCGTTGTAGACCTCGAGCGCGTAGTCGTTGGTCGTCACCAGCAACGGGCGCCCGACGTACCACTCCCCCAGCACCGGCTCCCCGACCTCCTCGGCGAGCCAGCGCTCGACCTGCCGGTTCCAGGAGCGCACGCCGTAGGGCCCGTCGCGGTGGGCGCAGAGCAGCCGGTGGGTGTCGAGGGCCGCCACGGCCTGCTCGTGCTCGCCGGCGGCGGCGTGGCGGCGCACCCGCAGCGCGAGGTCGAGGGAGCGCTCCCGCAGCGCCTCGCCCAGCGTCTGCGCCAGCGCCTGGCCCCCCGCTGCCCGGGCGCCGGGCTCCTGGCCCGTCGGGTCCGTGGCCGGCAGCTCGACGAGCTCGACCTCGTCGCTGGGCCGGCGCAGCGTGGCCAGCACCTCGTCGGCGTCGCCCGCGCGCAGCGCCTCGGCCAGCTCCTTGATGTGCTCGGTGGAGCGGAAGTTCTCGGTCAGCGAGGCGACCGGTGACTCCGGGGCGTCCTCGCCGAAGTGGTCGGCGAAGCCGCGCACCACGTCGGCGAGCACCGCCCCGGCCCCCACGGAGGTGAGCTGGCGGGGGTCACCGACCAGCACGAGCCGCGCCTGCGGGCGCACCGCCTCGAGCAGGCGGCCCATCATGGTCAGCTCGACCATCGAGGACTCGTCGACGACGACGAGGTCGTGCTTGAGGCGGTTGCCGCGGTCGTGGCGGAACCGGGTGGCGTTGTCGGGGCGCCAGCCGAGCAGCCGGTGCAGGGTCATGGTCTCGGGGCGGCCCACCCGCTCGCGGTCGGCGGGGTCGAGGTCGGCGAGCTCGGCGAGCACCGCCTCCTGCAACCGGGTGGCGGCCTTGCCGGTGGGGGCGGTCAGCGCCACCGAGAACCGCTCGCCGCGGGCCGCGGCCTGGTCGGCCAGCAGCACCAGGAGCCGGGCGATGGTGGTCGTCTTGCCGGTGCCCGGCCCGCCGGTCAGCACGGTGGTCGAGCGTCCGACCGCCCCGACGGCGGCCCGTTCCTGCTGCTCGCTGAGCCGGGCGCCGCGGATGCGGGCCCGCGCCGCGTCGAGCGCGGCGGCGTCGACCTGGGGGGCCGGGGCGGCCACCCGCTCGACCAGGTCGTCGCAGACCTGGCTCTCGAGGCGGTGGTAGCGGTCGAGGTAGACGGTGTCGCCCTCGAGGTGCACGACGCCCTCGGCGACCAGCGGGGACGCCGCGACGGCCTCGACCCAGCCCGCGGGCTCGGGCCAGCCGGGGTGGTCGAGCAGCGCGGGGACGGCGGACAGGTCGACGCAGGTCGAGCCCGAGCGGACCCCGCGCACGGCCAGCGCCAGCGCGAGCTGCACCTGCTTGTCGGCCTCGCCGGCCAGCGCCGCGACCCGGCGGGCCACGTGCACGTCGGCAGCCTCGAGCAGGCCGGTGTCGTTGAAGCCGGCCAGCAGCCCGCTCGCCGAGCGGGCCCGGCGCCGGTCGTGCGGGCCGAGCGGCTCCGCGGGCGCGACGGTGGTGGGTGTCGTCGGTGTCGTCGTCATGGCCGGGCTCCGTCCAGCAGGTCCGAGACCGCCTCGAGCAGCGGCACCGGCGGGGTCCAGCGGAAGACCCCGCACGGCTCCCCGTCGACCAGGGGCGTGGCCTCGCCGCACATGCCGCGCAGGTAGAGGTAGAGCACGCCGCCCAGGTGCAGCTCGGGGTCGTAGCCCGGCTGGCGCCAGCGCAGGAAGCGGTGCAGCACCACCGCGTAGAGCAGCGCCTGCAGGGGGTAGTCGGAGTGCACCATCGCCGCGTCGAGGGCCGCGGGACGGTAGGCGTGGGCGGTGAGCGGCTCGTCGGGCGGGCCGAGCCAGTTGGTCTTGTAGTCGACCACCAGGTAGCGCGGGGCCGGCTGCGTCGCCCCGCTGCCCGCGCCACCTGCATCACCAGCGTGACCGGCGACGCGCAGCACCACGTCGACCGAGCCCGTCAGGTAGCCGCGCAGCGGCTGGTCGCCCAGCGCCGGCTGCTCGAGCGCCGCGGCGTACCCCCGCACCGGGTCGGTCTCGTCGAGGTGGCGGCGCAGCAGCGGTGCGAGGTCGCCCAGGCGCACCTCCTGCTCGGGCCTCCCGGCCTCGAGAGGCTCCGCGAGGTCGCCCCCGGAGAGCGGCAGCTCGAAGTCCATCTCGCGCAGCCGGTCGCGCAGCCCCACGTCGCGCAGGCGCAGCCCCGGCGCGGCGCTGCCCAGCGGCGAGTCGCAGACGGCGACCAGGGCGTCGGCGAGCGCCTCGGGGTCGACGTCGACCGGCCACCACACGAGCTGGTCGCGCACGTGGGCCACCAGCTCGGCGCGCAGGTCGTCGGCCCCGGGGTCGGCGTGCTCGAGGACCGCGTGCACCAGCGAGCCGAAGGTCGCACCCACGGGCAGGTCGGCCATCGGCGAGGCCACCTGCAGCTCGGCGGGGACCACGGCGGGGCTCCCCCCGTCGAGGGTCGCGGGGACCGCGTCGGGGCGGGTGGCGGGCTCGTCGTCCTTGGGGATGCTCTCGGGCTCGCTGCCCACGGCGCCCCCACCTGCACCCCCGGGTGACGGGGGCGACCCGGCGACGCTGCTGCCGGGGGCGGCGCGCTCGGCGCTCGGGGCGGCCGTGAGCGCGGAGTACGACGTGCGCCGCCACGCGGTGTCGACGTCGCGCGCGAAGCGACGGGCCTCGAGCCGGCCGGGAGCTGGCCGGGCGGGCGCCGGCGGCGGGTCGCCCCACAGGGCTGCCTCGGGAGCCGGGCCACCGCGACGCGCCCAGTCGCCGAAGAGCCCGACGACCTCGTCGTCACCGGGCACCGGCGGCGTGCGCGGCACCACGGGGTCGCCCTGCGGGCGGCACAGCAGCCGGTGCAGCGGCGAGGCGAGGGCGTTCTTGGTCGGCGCCCACCAGCACACGACCTGCGCCTGGGCACGGGTCATCGCCACGTAGAGCAGCCGCAGCCACTCCCCGGCCTCCTCGTCGTTCCAGCGCCGCACGCTCTCGCCCCAGCCGTCGGCGGCCGCGTCGCGGGGCCCGCCGACGTCGAGGCAGCGCTGCCCGGCGTCGTCGTGGAAGAGCGGGCGCACCGGCTTGGGCACGAACCGGTCGGCGAGGGCGGGCAGGTAGACGACGGGGTACTGCAGGCCCTTGCTGGCGTGGATGGTCACCAGCTGCACCGCGGCCGCGTCGGAGTCGAGACGGCGGGTGCGCTCGGCCCCGCGGCCCGCGCGCCCCTCGGCGACCTGCTCGCGCAGCCACGCCAGCAGCGAGACCAGCCCCAGGTGCTCGCGCTGCGCGGTCTCGTGGAGCGCCTCGCCGATGTGGCGCAGGTCGGTCAGGCGGCGCTCGCCACCCACCTCGCGCAGCACCCGGGCGGGAAGCCCCGCGGCGGAGGCGGCCTCGAGCACCGCGGCCACCCCGCGGCGCGCCGCCAGGTCGGCCCAGCGGCGCAGCACGTCGGCCACCTCGTCGGTGACGTCGTCACGGCTGCGCCCACCCGGGCCGGGGTCGCCGTCGAGCTCCGCGGCGCTGCGCCCGACGAAGCAGGTCAGCGCGGCCGCGCGCACCCGGGCGCTGCGGTGCGGCTGCTCGAGGGCCTCGAGCAGGCTCAGCCACTCGACGGCCGCCGGGGTGGCGAAGACGCTGCCGCCGCCGGCGATCACCGCCGGCACGCCCGCCTCGACCAGCGCCCGCTGGGCCGCGGCCAGGTCGGCGTGGCGGTAGGAGATGACCGCGACGTCGCGGGGCTCGAGCTCGCGACCCTCGAACGTCGCGCCCGAGGCGAGCAGGCGGCGTACGTCGAGGGCCAGGTCGCGGGCCACGTGCGGGCGCACCTGGCCGACCGCGAGCGAGGTGCCCGGGCCGCGGCCCAGGCTGTCGCGGCGCACTGCCCGCAGCCGCAGCGGCGCCTCGACCGGCGCGCCCACGAGCCGCCGCTGCTGGTGGTGGGCGCTGACGGGGTGCACCACGATCTGCTCGTCGCCGAGCTCGGCGCCGGCCAGCAGCGCCTGGGTGGCCTCGAGCAGGGCGGCGTCGCTGCGCCAGTTGACCCCGAGGGTCTCGTGCCGGTCGGCGCTGCGCGCCGCCTGCAGGTAGGTCGTGACGTCACCGCCGCGGAAGGCGTAGATGGCCTGCTTGGGGTCGCCGATCAGCACCATCGTGGCCACCCCGGTGAAGGCCCGGTCGAGCACCTGCCACTGCACCGGGTCGGTGTCCTGGAACTCGTCGACCAGCACCAGCTGCCACCGCTCCTGCATGCGGGTGCGGGCCGGGGAGCCGGGCGCCTCGAGGGCGCGCGCCAGCTGCAGCAGCAGGTCGTCGTAGGAGAGCACGCCGAGCCGGCGCTTGCGCAGGTCGAGCTCGTCGCGCACGGCCTGCGCGAAGGCGACCCGGCGACCGGCCGGGGTGGCCGGGTCGGCGTCGGCCGGCTCGAGGCGGGCCTGGGGGTCGCCGACCGCGGCCCGGGCGATGGCGAGCGCGTCGGCGTGGCTGAAGACCGGGTCGGCGTCGGCGTAGGCGAAGGCGCGCAGGTAGAGGTCGTCGACGACCTCGCGCAGCAGGTCGTCGAGGTCCTCCACCAGGCGGGCCCGGGCGTCGGTGTCGCCGGCCACCCCGAGCGACTCCAGCACCAGCGCGCAGAACTGGTGGGTGGTGGCGATCGTGGCGCCGTCGAAGCCCGCGAGCGCCTCGAGGACCCGGCGGTGGCGCAGCTCGCGGTCGTCGCCGTCGCCCACCACCAGGCGCAGCAGGTCGGTGTCGGCGGCCACGTCGGGGTCGCCGGCCAGCGCCCGCTCGGCCTCCACGAGCTGGGTGCGCACCCGCTCGCGCAGCTCCTGGCTGGCGGCACGTCCGAACGTCACCACCAGCATGTCGTCGAGCCGGGCGGTGCCCTCGACGACGTAGCGGGTCACCAGGGCCCCGATCGTCCAGGTCTTGCCGGTGCCGGCGCTGGCCTCGAGCAGCGTGGTGGTGCCGGGCGTGGGCAGGTCGGGGGCGCAGACGTCGAACCCGGGCGCGCTCACAGCGGTCCCACCCTCTCGGCGCCGGTGAGCAGGGGCTCCCAGACCGTCCACGCGTGCTCGCCGAGGCCCGCGGCCAGCAGCACGCCCAGGTCGGCGCCGTCGCCGAAGGCGCGACGGTGGTAGGGGTCGGCGTCCTCGCCCTCGATGCCGTAGGGGTGGTGCGGGTCGGTCTCCCAGGCCTTGCGCGCCAGGTCGTCGGGCGACACGTCGTCGCCCATCAGGCCGCGCGCCCGGCCCTCGGCCCAGGCCGCCGCCGTGGCCACCGGCAGCGGGAGCGGACGCCGCAGCCCGAGGTCGCGCAGCTCGACGAGGCGGCGCAGCCACTCCTCGGCCCGGTGGTCGAGCGGCCCGGCGAGGGCCCGCCGCGGACCGGCGCGCTCGCGGCCCACCGCGTGGGCGGTGAACACCTCGTCGGGGTGCGCGGCCGACAGCGCGAGCAGGTCGATCCAGGAGGCGAGGCGCTGCTTGGGCTTGAGCCGGGAGTAGCCCAGGGACAGGACCTTCGAGCCGTGGACACCGGCGACCGTGCCGGTCAGGCGCCGCCCGGCGCCCAGGTCGACGTCGACGTCGAGGGTGCGCGGCGCGCCCTGGCGCAGGTCGGCGGTGCGCTCGAAGAGCTTCTGCGACTCCTCGACCACCCCGCGCAGGGCCTGCTCGCCCAGCACGCCCGGGGGCAGGGTGCCGCGCAGCTGCTCCGCGGTCATCACCGCGACCGGGTCCTGGCCCGCGAGCACCTCGCGCAGCAGGTGGTCGCCCACGGCCCAGGCCTCCAGCGCGTCGAGCGAGACCGGGATCGCGTCGCCCACCTCGTCGGGCTCCAGCGGGGCCGACACGTCGAGCCGCTGGCGCAGGAAGCTGCGCACCGGGTGCAGGAAGAAGGAGCGCAGCTCGGCCAGGCTGACGTCGCCGGGCTCGACGGCCGGCAGGTCGCCGGCCAGCAGCGGCGCGGGCGGGACCCGCTCGGCGACCGCGGCCCGGGCGCCGCCCAGCGCGGCGGTGTCGAAGCTGAACGGCCGGGGGTCGTGGGCCAGCAGCGCGCCCGGGGCCAGGTTGCGGGCGTCGTAGGGCTGCAGGGGGTGGTGGGTCAGCACGTGCTCGCGCACCGGGGTCGCGCAGGTGCGGTCGGCCGCGTCGAGCACCTCGCCCAGCGGCACCGCCGGGGGCCGGGGCGCCCCGGAGTGCTCGTTGGCGCCGGTGTAGGTCACCACCAGGGTCTCGGTGGCCGAGAGCAGGGCGTCGAGGAGCAGCTGGCGGTCCTCGCTGCGCACGTCGCGCTCGCCGGTGAGCGGGTCGCGGGCCAGCACGTCGTCGCCGTCGGGGGCCAGGCTGCGCGGGAACACGCCGTCGTCGAGACCGACGAGGCAGACCACCCGGTGCGGCACCGAGCGCATCGGCACCATCGTGCAGACGGTCAGGGTGCCGGTGCGGAAGTTGGCCCGGGTGGGTCGCCCGCCCAGCCGCGAGACGAGCAGCGCGCGCACGTCGGCCAGGCGCAGCCGCACGTCGGGACCGTCGGCGGCCGCGGCGGCGGCCCGCGAGAGCTCGGTCTCGAGCTGGGCGAGCTGCCAGGCGTCGTCGGGGGCGACGTCGCCGAGCGCCCGCACGCCGTCGCCCAGGGCGCTCATCCACGACGCGGCGTCGTCGGCCGTCGAGAGCGCCGTGACGCAGCCGTCGAGGCGGTCGACCAGCTCGGCGAGCCGGCCCACCAGGTCGACGTCGGAGCTGCCGACGTCGTCGACCGGCAGGCCGCGCCCGACCCGCCGGTGGTCGTCGCCGCTCATCGCCACGCCCAGCAGCACCCGGTCGAGCCCGGCTCGCCAGGTGTTGTGCTCGAAGCGGGCCATCGAGAAGGCGGCGCGGTGCGGCGCGTCGAGGCCCCAGCGGATGCCGGCCTGGCCGACCCAGCGCGCGATCCGGTCGAGGTCGTCGTCGCCGAGGCCGAAGCGCAGGCGGCAGGGCTCGGAGCCGGCGAGGTCGAGCACGTCGGAGGCGGTGACCCGGCCGCCGGCCAGCTCGACCAGGCGCCCCGCCAGGGCGAGCAGCGGGTTGGTGCTGCTCAGCGCCCGGTCGGCCAGGCGCACCCGCAGCCGGTGGGCGGGGTGCCCGCCGCCGGGGCTGTCCTCCACGGCCTCGGCGAGACCGAACCCGGCCGAGACCAGGGGCGCGTAGGTCTCGATGTCGGGACACATCACGAGGATGTCGCGCGGCTGCAGGCTCGGGTCGTCCTCCAGCAGCCCGACCAGCACCTCGCGCAGCACGTCGACCTGACGGGCGGGGCCGTGGCAGGCGTGCACCTGCAGGCTGCGGTCGGCCGGGTCGTGGGCCCGGGCGGTGCGCTCGTGGGGCTCGGGGGCGTGGTTGGCCCGCAGGTCGTGCTGGAGCCGGGCCAGCAGGGTGGCCGGGGCCGGCTCCTCGTCGGCCAGCGGCTCGTCGAGCGCGCCGAGGGGGGCCAGGGTGCGGGCCAGCTCGCGGGTGTCGCGGCCCAGCGAGGCCAGCAGCGGGTGGCCGGCCAGCTCGGCCGCACTGTCGGCGCGGCGCCGCACCGGCCCCTCGACGTCGCCCAGCGCCCGCCACAGCGCGGCCGAGGGCTGGGGCAGCCACAGGTGCACCTCGCGGCGCGCGGCCAGGGCGCCGAGGAGCGTGACCTCGCTGACGGGCAGCCGGGTGTGGCCGAAGAGCGAGAGGCGTCCGGGCAGGTCGAGCCCCTCGCCACCGCTCTCGAGGGCGGCCACGGTGCGGGCCAGCCGCACGTCGGGCGGGTCGGCGGGCACCCGCTCCAGCAGGCGGCGCCACAGCTCGGGCTGCCAGGCCAGGTCGTCGGGCAGGCCCCGGCCGGCGCCGTCGGTGTCACGCCCCTCGCGCCAGTCACCGACCAGCGAGGGCCGCTGCACGGCGTACGACGCCAGCAGGCCGGCCAGGCGGCGCGCCACCGACCAGCGCCGGTCGCGCCGCAGCTCGGCGTCGTCACCGCGACGGCCGTGGCCCAGGTGGTGGGCCAGCGTGGCGCACCACGGCTCGTCGAGGCAGTCGTCGATGGTGGCCAGCAGCGGCCACACGAGGCGGTCGGGCTCCCACGCGTCGTCACGGTCACGGCCGAGCAGCAGCGAGACCAGGGAGTGGGGGGTCAGGAACCGGACGCCGGCGCAGATGCCGTCGCCGCCGCGGGGGCCGGCGCCCAGGGTGTGGGACAACCGCTGGGTCAGCCAGCGCTCCACGCCCTTGGCGGGCACCACCACGACCTCCTCGGCGAACGGGTCGTCCAGCGGCGCGGCGAGCAGCCCGCCGAGGCCGTCGGCGAGCCGGTCGGTGCGCGTGGCGCGGTGGAGGTGGAGCGGCACGGCGGCAGCATCGCACGACCCGCCGACATGCCCGACCGGACGTGGCGGGTCAGCCGGGTCAGCCGGGTCAGCCGGGTCAGCCGGGTCAGACCGCCTCGCGCTGGGAGTCGCTGTGGCTGATGTCGCGCTCGAGGTCGGCGACGGCCTCCGGCTTGTCGTGGAAGCGCCGGTAGCTCCAGACGATCAGGCCCAGGGCGATGGCGGCCGAGGCCACCTGGGTGATGCCGGTGGCGGCCCCGCCCACCAGCCACCACGACTCGTCCAGGAACCACCAGCCGGGGGCGTCCGGGCCGACGATCCACACCACGCCCAGGCCGGCCACCACCAGCGCCGCGGTCGTGGAGGCGAGGATCCGCGGCCAGGTCGCGACGCCGTCGGCGGCGCCGCGCATGGCGCGGTACTTCACCGGGTCGAGCCGCTTGGCGGCCCAGTCGTACTGCTGGGAGAGCACCGCCATGCCGGCGAAGAGCATCAGCAGGCCGGGGCCCGGCAGCACCAGGGCGGCGATGCCCACGACCACGAGGGTCCAGCCCACGACCTCGAGCGTCACCCGACGCGCAGCGGACTTCATGGACCCCACCATCCCAGAGCCTTCCAAGCGCCGCCAGGCCCTCGTGGGCGCGGCGCGGTGCTGCTCAGCCGCGCGCGCGACCAGAGCACGAGGGCGACACCGAGGGCCCCGGAGGCGATCTGGGCCACGCCGCTCCAGGTCCCGCCAGGCAGCCACGCCCACCCGGGCAGCCCCCACCACGACGGCGGAGCGGGGTCGACGAGCCACAGCACGCCCGCCGCGGCCAGCGCCGTGGTGCCCAGCAGCGAGGCCAGGGTGCGCGGCCAGGTCGCCACCGAGCGGGCCGCTGCGCGCAGGCCCCGCTCGCGCCACGGGGCGAGCCGCGCGGCCACCCGCTCGTCGGCCCGGGCCAGCACGTGCACCCCGGCCGCCAGCGCCAGCAGCCCGGGTCCGGGCAGCGGGTAGAGCACGACCCCGAGCAGGACGAGCCCCCAGCCGAGCACGAGCAGCAGGCGAGAGCGCATCGGCGCATCCTGCGGCGGCCGGTCGACGACCACCCGCCCGCCGGGCGGCCGTCCGGTGCCGGCCCGGTGAACTCCTGCCCTCTCGGGCTCGTCGGGCTGACGGGGCGGGGGGCGGCTCAGCCGTCGGTGGCGCCCGGCTGGGGGTCGACGAGGCGGGTCCCCGTGCGGACCCACCAGGCGGCAGCGCCGCGGACCTCGTCGGACCAGCCGGGCTCCTCGAGGATCTCGCCCAGCACCGGCGAGCCGGCGATACCGATCACGCTGAGCACGCGGCCGGGCCCGAACAGCTGGTCGGAGGTACGCAAGCAACGGCGCAGCACGGCCTCGTCCACCTGCTCCCCTGCGATCGCCAACCAGGCCGCCTCGCGGGCCGAGAGCTCGTCCGCCTCCTGCAGGCGGCGACGCACGGTCGGTGGCAGGTAGTCGTGGACCAGCGAGGCACCGCGGCTCGTCGCCCGCTCCCGCACCGAGGGGTCGGGGTGGCTCTCCGCGATCGACAGGACGGCGTCCACCGCGACGCGGCGCAGCCCCGGCAGTGCCCCGAGGAGCAGGGCGCTGGCGTGCGAGCGGCTGGAGCGCCCCTCCCCGACCACCTCGAAGAGCAACCGGGCCAGCAGCGGCTGGTAGGGCAGGCCGAGGGCGGCCGAGCTCTCCTCGGCATGCACCTGGCAGGCACGGACCAGCGCCTCGCGTCCCGCGGGGCGCAGCGACTCGCCGACCGGGGAGGGCGGGTGCGCCACGTCGCCGCGCACCGCCGCGAGCTCGTCGGCGGGCACCAGCCGCAGCACGTGCGAGAGCCAGCGCCACCGTTCCCCCTGGTCCTGGGCCACGGCGTTGTAGTGGGCGACCACGCGGTCGAGCACCGGCGCCCAGAAGCCCGGCGCGGCGTGCGCCTCGGCCATCACGCCCAGCCCGATCGCGGCGCCCTCGACCAGGAGCTCGCGAGGGTCTCCGAGCAGATCGACCATCCACGACCTCGTGTCGTCGTCGAAGGCCTCCCCCACCGCGCTCATCACGTCGTTGGGCATCTGCACGTGGGGGTCGGCCAGGACCGCCTCGGCGGCCTCGCGCACCACGCCGCCCCACGCGCTGCGTCGCAAGGTCGCCAGCGCGTCGTACCGGATGAGGTAGGAGGTGCCGTGGGAACGCACCAGCTCACCCATCAGGGCCGAGACCCGGTCCCGGGCCTGGTCGACGGGCAGGCCCACGTTGCCCTGCTGGGCCATCGCACGCGCCCACTCGCGCCACTGGCCGCCCACGGCGTCCCCCGCGAGCACCGGCTCGTGCAGGCGCGACATCTCCTCGGGCGAGGCGACACGGTGCACCGGCGCGCGGTCGACGGGGCTGTAGGGGAAGGTGCGGCACACGATGTCGATGCTGGCGCGCAGCGAGTGCGGCGCCAGCGCCAGCGCCTCCTCGTACGCCGCGACGACCCGGTCGTCGCGCACGGCTCCGGTCTCGATGCGGTGCAGCGACGACGTGCTGGTGCGCAGGCCCAGCCACTCGAGCCGCGTCACCATGTCGCCCAGCCGGTGCGCGGGGCGCTCGGGCGCGGTCAGCCGTGCCATCCGCAGCAGCCAGCCGATGCGCACGCCGACGTCGATGGTCGGCCCGGTGAGCGGGGTCGGGTCGTCGAGCGGCTTGAGCGGCGCGCCGCGCGACTGCTCCGTACCCACCTCGGACCCCCATGTCCCCTGCCCCACGAGGGTGATCGTGATCCTCGTGCGACGTGTCTGTGAGCCGGCTGTGAGCCGACTGCGCAGCAAGGGTAAATACCCATCCCCCGCGAGAGCCAGCGAGCGACGTCGCCGGGAGGGGAGCACGCCCCGCTCAGGCGGGCCGGCGGGCCAGCCCGCCGACGACCACGTCGGCCAGCGCCCGGTAGGCCTCGGCGTCGCTGAGCCCGGTCGCCGCGCCCACCCGGCCGGCCTGGATGCCGGTCATCACCTCGGCGACCGCGGCCCCCACGAAGACCGCGTCCACGGGGCGCAGCGCCCCCGCCACGACGCCGGCGTCGACCAGCGCCCGGACCCGGCGGGCCGCGTGGCGGGTGTTCTCCTCGTAGACCTCGCCCGCCGGCGGGTGGGCCAGCAGGTCGGCGTAGAAGCTCGGCGAGGCCGGCGCCAGCTCGTCGGAGACCGCGAGCAGGTAGGTGCGCAGCCGGGCCGCCGGGTCGGGCTCGGCCTGCACCCGCTGCTCGATGCGCTCGGCTGCTCCTCGGAACCACGCGCGCAGCGTCGCCAGCACGATCTCGGGCTTCGAGCCGGCGACCAGGTAGAGCGAGGACCGGG
The DNA here is from genome assembly GCF_040012395.1 of Nocardioides sp. 31GB23. Classification (NCBI taxonomy): domain Bacteria; kingdom Bacillati; phylum Actinomycetota; class Actinomycetes; order Propionibacteriales; family Nocardioidaceae; genus Nocardioides; species Nocardioides sp. 31GB23. The sequence goes on from NZ_JBDYKJ010000066.1 coordinate 23,822, forward strand.
AGCAGCGCAGCCGGGCGGCGAGGTCGCCGACGCCGAAGGCGAGGAAGCCCTCGGCGAGGAACAGGTCGGCGAGGCGCCCGAGCAGCTCGGCGCGCCGGCGGTCGGCTCGGGCGAGGGAGTCGGTGGGGCCCACCCGCCGGAGCATAGGCCGCGAACGGGCCGTCGGGTACCAGATCCCGTAGTCTGGTACTCGACCGTCTCCCCGTCCTCAGGAGGACCCATGCCCGCCCGCCGCGTCCTGGCCACCGACGAGTCCGCCGAGCTGCTGGCGCTCGTGCGCCGCATCGCCACCGACGAGCTGGCCCCCCGCGTGGCCGAGGCCGAGGCCGACGAGCAGTTCCCCCGCGACGTCTTCCGCCTGCTGGGGCGCAGCGGGCTGCTGGGGCTGCCCTACCCGGAGGAGCAGGGCGGCGCCGGGCTGTCCTACGAGGTCTACCTGCAGGTGCTCGAGGAGATCGCCGCAGTCTGGTCCTCGGTCGGGGTGGGCGTCTCGGTGCACGCCCTGAGCTGCTTCGGGCTGGCGCAGTTCGGCACCGACGAGCAGCGCCGGCAGTGGCTGCCCGACATGCTCGGCGGCGACCTGCTCGGCGCCTACTGCCTCTCCGAGGCGCACGCCGGCTCCGACCCCGCGGCGATGCGCACCACCGCGCGGCGCGACGGCGACGACTACGTCATCGACGGCGCCAAGGCCTGGACCACCCACGGCGGGCACGCCGACTTCTACAAGGTGATGGCACGCACCTCCGAGGACCGCGGCGGCATCTCCTGCTTCCTGGTGCCGGCCGACACGCCGGGACTGGTCGCGGACCCGCCGGAGCGGAAGATGGGACTGACCGGGTCGGCGACCGCCACGATGCGCTTCGACGGCGTACGGGTGCCGGTCGAGCGCCGTCTCGGCGCCGAGGGCGAGGGGCTGCGGATCGCCCTGGCCGGCCTCGACGCCGGGCGCCTGGGCATCGCGGCCGTCGCCACGGGCCTCGCCCAGGGCGCCCTCGACCACGCGCTGGCCTACGCCCGCGAGCGCGAGACCTTCGGACGCCCGATCATCGAGCACCAGGGCCTGGCCTTCGTGCTGGCCGACATGGAGGCCGCGGTGCAGAGCGCCCGGGCCACGGTGCTGCACGCGGCCCGGCTCAAGGACGCCGGGCAGCCCTTCGGGCGCGAGGCCTCGATCGCCAAGCTGGTGGCCACCGACAACGCCATGAAGGTCACCACCGACGCCGTGCAGGTGCTGGGAGGCTACGGCTACACCCGCGACTTCCCGGTCGAGCGCTACATGCGCGAGGCCAAGGTGATGCAGATCTTCGAGGGCACCAACCAGATCCAGCGGATGGTCGTCGCCCGCTCCCTCGACAAGTCCGCCCCCGGCGCCATCACCCACCTCTGACCCACCTCGCCGAGCCGGCACGACTTCCTCGCGAGCCGGCGCTACTTCCTGACCGGACCGACGAAAGCCGCGGAACTGGTGCCGGGTCGCGGGGAACTGGCGCCGGGTCGGGGCGGTGGCCGGCCGGGTGGGAGGCTGGACGGGTGGACCTCCCCGACGCCGCCGACATCGACGCCGCCGCCCACCGGCTCTCCGACATCGTCAGCCCGACGCCGCTGCACCGCAGCGACCGGCTCTCGACACTGCTCGGCCTCGAGGTGTGGCTCAAGCGCGAGGACCTGCAGCCGGTGCGCTCCTACAAGCTGCGCGGCGCGTTCACCCTCATCGACCAGCTCCCGCCCGAGGCGCGCGAGCGGGGGGTGACCTGCGCCAGCGCCGGCAACCACGCCCAGGGGGTCGCCTTCGCGTGCGCCCGGGCCGGGGTCCGGGCACGGGTGCACCTGCCCCGCACCACCCCGCGCCAGAAGCGCGAGCGGGTCGCGGTGCTCGGCGGCGGGCTCGTCGAGGTCGTGATCGTCGGCGACACCTACGACGAGGCGGCCGCGGCCAGTGCGGCGTACGCCCTCGAGAGCGGCGCGACGCCGGTGCCGGCCTTCGACGACCCGCGAACGATCGCCGGCCAGGGCACGGTGGCCCGCGAGGTGCTGGCCCAGCTCGACGCGCAGGTCGGGCGCGCGCCCGACGCCGTCGTCGTGCCGGTCGGCGGCGGCGGCCTGGCCGCGGGCATGCTCGCCTTCCTCGCCGAGCGGGCCCCGCACGTGCGGGTGGTGGGCGCCGAGCCGGCCGGGGCGGCCAGCATGGCCGCGGCCCTCGAGGCCGGCGAGCCGGTGACCCTGCCCGAGCTCGAGAGCTTCGTCGACGGCGCCGCCGTACGCCGGGTGGGCGCGTGGACGCACGCCGTGGTCGCCGCGCACCGGCCGCCGATGGTCGCGGTGCCCGAGGGGCTGGCCTGCGTCGAGATGCTCGACCTCTACCAGTCCGACGGCATCATCGCCGAGCCCGCCGGGGCGCTGGCCAGCGCGGCGCTGCGGCTGCCGATGGAGTCGGGCGGCCCGGTGCTGGCGCCGGGCTCGCTGGTCGTGGCGATCGTCTCGGGCGGCAACAACGACGTGAGCCGCTACGCCGAGGTGGTCGAGCGCGCACTGGTGCACGAGGGGCTCAAGCACTACTTCCTGGTGGAGTTCCCCCAGGAGCCGGGCGCGCTGCGCCGCTTCCTCGACGAGGTGCTCGGGCCCGACGACGACATCACGCTCTTCGAGTACGTCAAGCGCAGCAACCGCGAGACCGGCCCGGCGCTGGTCGGCGTCGAGCTCGCCGCCGCCGGAGACCTCGACGGCCTCCTGGCCCGGATGGACGCCTCGCCGCTGCGCGTCGAGCAGGTCCCGCCCGAGAGCCCGCTCTTCCGCTGGGTGATGTAGCCCCGCCGGGCGGGGCCCGATGCCTAGCCGGGCGTCTGCGTGGAGTCGTCGCGGGTGCCCTCCGGGTCCTCGGTGCGCTCCTGGGAGTCCGCCAGGATCGCCTCGGCCTGGGCCTGCGGGTCGTCGCTGCCGGCCTCCCTCTCCTCGGGCAGCAGCTCGGCGCGCGAGGCGACCGCGTCGGAGTCGGGGTGGGCGTCGGGG
>NZ_JBDYKJ010000067.1:0-26482 GCF_040012395.1 Nocardioides sp. 31GB23
TTGGGCACGGTGTACATCCTTCCAGCGGCACCTCTCGGCACCACAGATCAGATGTCACCTACTCGTGCAGCAGTCCCCGTTGACCGGCCCTGATGGCATGTTGAAGGTCTTGACCAAGACGGTGATCGAGACCGCTCTGGACGAGGAGATGTCTGAGCATCTGGGCTATGACAAGCACGAGGTCGCCGGCCGCAATAGCGGGAACTCCCGCAACGGGGTCCGGACCAAGACGGTCCTGACCGACAACGTCGGGCCGATCGAGATCGCCGTCCCGCGTGATCGTGAGGGCACCTTCGACCCGGTGATCGTGGCCAAGCGCCAACGACGCCTGGGCGATGTGGACACGATCGTGTTGTCGCTGGCCGCCAAGGGTCTGACTACCGGCGAGATCAGCGCCCACTTCGCCGAGATCTACGGGGCGTCGTTATCGAAGGACACGATCTCGAGGATCACCGACAAGGTCGTGGCCGAGATGGCCGAGTGGACCTCGCGGCCGCTGGAGAAGGTCTACGCCGCGGTGTTCATCGACGCGATCTACGTCAAGATCCGCGACGGCCAGGTCGGCAACCGCCCGATCTACGCCGCCATCGGTGTCGACCTGGCCGGTCACAAGGACATCCTCGGCATCTGGGCAGGCACCGGTGGCGGGGAGTCAGCGAAGTTCTGGCTCCAGGTGTTGACCGAGCTGAAGAACCGCGGCGTGGAGGACATCTTCTTCGTCATCTGCGACGGCCTCAAGGGCCTGCCCGACTCCGTCGGGGCCGTGTTCGGCCAGGCGATCGTGCAGACCTGCGTGATCCACCTGATCCGCAACACCTTCCGCTACGCCTCGAAGAAGTACTGGGGACAAATCGCCACGGACCTCAAGCCCATCTACGGGGCACCGACCCGCGAGGCGGCTTGGCGGGCGTTCGAGGAGTTCGACGAGAAATGGGGCAAGCCCTACCCCGCGATCAGTGGCCTGTGGCGATCGGCGTGGGAGCAGTTCACCCCGTTTCTCGACTACGACGCCGAGATCCGCAAGGTCCTGTGCTCGACCAACGCCATCGAGTCGTTGAACGCCCGCTACCGCCGAGCGGTCACGGTGCGCGGCCACTTCCCGACCGAGCAGACAGCGATGAAGTGCCTCTACATGGTCACCAGATCGCTAGACCCCAAAGGCACCGGTCAGACACGATGGACGATGAGGTGGAAGCCAGCACTCAACGCCTTCGCCATCACCTTCGCGGACCGGATGCCGGCCCCGGAGAACCTCTAACAATGGAATCGCTGCTTACACCGTTCTTCGGACAGACCCCCATCGCCGAGGAACGCGCAGAGTGGATCGCCCCGGGTCTGATGGAGGCTCTCATTCCTGGGAAGGATGATGAGAGTCATGGCAGCACCGAGGAAGTACAGCGCTGAGCTACAGCAGCGGGCGACGAGGATGGCGATCGAGGCCCGGAAGGACCCCGCCTCGTCACGGGGAGCGATCAAGCGGGCCGCCGATCAGCTCGGGGTCCACCCCGAGGCGTTGCGTAATTGGGTTCGCCGGGCCGAGATCGACGGCGGGGTCCGGCCAGGCACCACGACAGATGACGCGACCAGGCTGGCCGAGCTCGAGCGTGAGGTCGGGCCCTACCCCCGGTTCTTGGACACGGGGGTTGATTACGCAGCGGTTGGCAGCGTAGCGGTGTAGCTGGTCTCGTAGGCGATCGGGGACTGGTAGCGGCACCAGGAGTGGCGCCGCTTGGTGTTGTAGCGGGTCAGCCACTTGAACAGCTGGCGGCGGCAGCTGAGTTCGTCGGGCCAGCAGGCGGCGTCTTGGAGGATCTCGCGCTTGAGGGTGGCGTTGAACGACTCGGCGAGCGCATTGTCAGCTACGACAACGCGATGGCCGAGGCGCTCAACTCGCTGTTCAAGGCCGAATGCATCCGCAATCCGGTCATGCGTCCCAAGGGCGGCTGGAAGTCAGTCAGCGACGTCGAGATCGCAGTCGCTGAGTACACCGACTGGTCACGATATGCAGGTGATCCGTTCCCGGGTCGTCAGGACTCGGGAGGAGGGTTGCCGTATCGATCGGGGACTCCTCCATGGTCTTCACGCCGTGTCTGCTGCGCACACCTCGTCCGGGCGGCGGTGAGCTGATCCGGCTGGGTCATCCGCTGCTGGATGCCTACTTGGATCTCGTCACGGCCAGGGCTCGACCGAACACGGTGATCGCGACGGCCTTCGATCTGAAGGTCTTCTTCACGGTGGTCGGAAGGGACCCCGTCGAGGTCACCGTGAGCGATGTGTTGGCCTTCATCAAAGCTCAACGCGAACCGCGACACGGTGCCAAGGTGGTGCGGATCGAGGACGGCGAACAAGGGCTGTCGGCGCGCACGATCAAACGCAGGCTCGCGAGCATCGCTGGGCTGTATGAGTATTTGATCATCCGCGGCGACACTGCTGTGGCCCAGAACCCAGTTCCTCGCGGTCTGGCGGTGCGGCGTCCTGGTCAACGAGCTGTGCGGGGTGTCCCGTTGATCCGCGCACCACGCACGCTGCCGCGGGTGATCGATCCGGTCCAGGCCGACGCTTTCGTCGCTGCGCTCCGTACGCGCCGCGACCGGGCGATGGTCGAGGCGATGCTGCTCGGCGGGCTGCGCCGGTGTGAGGTGCTCGGTCTACGTCTGGGCGACGTTCGGCCCGGTGAGAGCCGACTCTTCGTCGCTGAGGGCAAGGGCGGGCATCAGCGCATCGTGCCGGTCTCCCAGCGCTTCTTCGCGACCCTGGGCGGCTACCTCGACGAGGAGAGGCCTGAGGTCGCGATAGATGATCACGTCTTCGTGGTGCTGAAGGGACCTCGACGCGGCCAGCCGCTGTCGGCGGCTGGGTTGGACGAGATCGTTTCCGGCGCCCGGCGCCGCGCCGGGATCGAGCAGCTGACCTGCCACCAGCTGCGGCACACGTGCTTCACCCGGCTCCGTGAGGCCGGGATGGCGCTGGAGGCCATCCAGGCACAAGCCGGCCACCGCTCGATCGAGTCGACCCGGATCTACCTCCACCTGGCCAACGACTGGCTCGCTGAGGAGTATCGGCGCGCTAGCGAGGCGATCGACGCGCAAGGCATCGGCGATGACAGTCGTGACCTTGTCGACGACAGCGGTGAGTACTGATGCCGGCTGCGGTGCCGATGTCGGCCAGTCAGGGACAGGTCGAGCAGTACCTGTCCGCGATGAGGATGCTGGTTCGAAAGACCGGTCGTTCGACCACGCAGGCTGCCCACACGTTCGCGCGCCGAGTGGACCGGGCCGGTGGCTGGAGCCAACTCGCAATAGTCGAGCAGGCTGACGCGATCGGCAAGGCACGCTCGTTTGCCTCTTGGCTGCTGGTCACCGGCCAGCTCACCATCAGAGCCGACTTGATGACCGACATCGACCTGCGCCTGGGCATGGTCGCCCGCGGACACTGCCCCGACACCTATGCCTGGTTCCTCGAGGCAGCTGAGCGACTTCGACTGCAGCACGCGGACGTCAGCTTGCAGTGGAATGCGCTGATGAAGGCCACGGCCGTCACCGGGGTCGCACCACAGCGGCTCACCGATCACGACTTCGCCACCGCACGCGACGAGATCGTCACCGCCTATGCCCGGCGCGGGATGTCCAGCTCGGGACGGAACATGTCGGCGATCTTCACCCGCTTGCGGCTCACGCTGTTCCACGACGGTCAACTGACCCAGCCCAAGCGACACGTCGCCAAGGCGCCGGTCACCATGACCGGTTGGAGCGATGCGCCAGAGGAGTTCGCCGACGCCGCGCGCCGCTACATCGCCCAGGTCGAGCTGTCACTGAGCCCGAACACGATCCACGGCATCGACCAGGCTCTGCGCGAGTTCGGGACCTGGATCGGAGCGAACCGGCCCGACGTCGCCACCTGCGCCGACCTGACACGTAGCCACATCGAGGACTACAAGCTCTGGCTCGGGGCACGGCACGGTCGCTACACCGGCAAGCCGCTGAAGCGAGTCACGATCAAGAACCGGCTGATCAACCTGCACTGCTTCTTCGACCGGATCACCGAGTGGGGTTACCCCAATCCTCCACAACGGCCACTGCTCTTCACCGGGGACCTCCCGATCATCGACAAGCCGTTGCCCCGCTTCCTCGATGACGCCGCGGCCGCGAAGCTGAGGCGCACCAGCCGAGCTGATCCCGACCCGCTGTCGCGGCTCATCGTTGAACTCCTCGCCCGTACCGGGATCCGCAAGGGCGAGCTCCTCGCCCTGAACGTCGATGCCGTCGTCCAGATCGGGTCAGCGTTCTGGCTGCGGATCCCGGTTGGGAAGCTCCACAACGACCGCTACATCCCGTTGCACCCCCCAGCTCAAGGAGATGCTCGACGACTGGATCACGAACCACCGTCCGACCGGGCTACGGTCCCAGCGACTCCTGCTGGAGAACAACCGACCCGTCAGCAGCCTTCGGGTATCGACCGCCTTGAGCAGGCTGTCCCACGAAGCCGGCATCGGCCACGTCACCGCCCATCAGCTCCGCCACACCCTGGCCACCCAAGCGATCAACCGCGGCATGAGCATCGATGCCATCGCAGCCCTGCTCGGACACAAGACCCTCGCCATGACAATGATCTACGCCCGGATCGCCGACAAGACCGTTGCTGAGGAGTACTTCAACGTCACCGAGAAAGTCGAAGCCCTCTACGACCGATCCCGGCGACTCGAATCCGACGATGAAGGCAGCGAGATGCGGAAACTACGCGGCGAGATGCACCGCCGCATGCTCGGCAACGGCCACTGCGCCCGACCCGTCGAGACCGACTGCCACTTCGAGTCGATCTGCGAGTCCTGCACCTTCTTCGTCACCACCATCGAGTTCCGACCCACCCTGCTAGCCCAACGCGACGACGCCCAGAGCAAGGGCCAAGTCGCTAGACAGAAGATCTTCGACGGGCTCCTCGAGCGCCTCGACCACGACGCGTCATGACACGGGCCTTGACACGATCACCTGCATAAGTTCAACCACAGGCGCCTGCACGGCAAACTTGGCCACGTCCCGCCCGCCGAGTTCGAGGCCAACCACTGGGCGGCCCAGGCCACCGAGCACTACCGTGAGAACCCGGTCCTCATCGAGGTCGGAACCAACTAACCGAGCCTCCACGAAACCCGGGGCGATTCAGGGTTCAGAAGTCGTGCCCGCCCGGCATGCCGTACAGGTCCAAGCTGGTGGCGCCGGCACGAAGCTCGGCGATGATCGTCGCCTCCTTGTCCTCGCGAGCCTGGGAGGCCGCAAGAACCTGCGCCTCGTCGGCGGCGGGAATCACCACGAGGCCGTCGAGGTCGCCGACCACGAGGTCACCGCGGCGTACCGACGTCTCGCCAAACACGACCTCGAGCGGCGTCCCGCCGCCGAGCTCGGGGTTCTTGATCGTGCCGCGCAGGCACGTCAGGGCGGAGAACACTGGGAAGCCGACACGACCCAGGACCTCAGTGTCACGCACGCCGCCGTCGATGACGAGACCGCCCAGACCCCGCGCCTTGGCGGCTTCGCTGAGGATCTCGCCCCAGTAGCCGAACTCGTCCGTGCCCGTGGTGGCGACCACCAGGACGTCGCCAGGGCTCGCGGCGTAAACGGCGCGGTGCAGCCAGAGGTTGTCGCCGACGGGGCACAGGACAGGGAAGGCCGGGCCGTCGACGATCGCACCGGGGTAGGCCGGACGAAGCCGCGCGGGTAGGGCGCCGATCCGACCGGCCGCCTCGTGCACCGTCGCGGAAGAGAACCGAGGCGCAGTCGAGGGGGCGGATGAGGCCGATGGGTCAGTGGCGAGCGTCACGGCTCGACGGTAAGGGGAAGCGATGTTGAATGCAATAGCGCATTCACATGTGGTTCAACTGAACCCTTCGACCTCGACGCGTCGACTCCACGAGCGCGACGACCGCGGCCTGGGTCTCTCGTCCCCACCGTCCCGACTGCTCCAGCGGGACACCGGCACGCGCAGCGAGCAGCTGGTCTACAGCGACCGTGTTGGCGTCACCGTCCGGTACGTCGACCAGGGTGCGTCCCTCGGCGGTGGAGACCTCGAGTCCATGCGCGACCTGGCGGACCTCACCCTCCCCGCACACTGCCACCACGACCCCGGCGTCGGTAGGGACCCACGGCCGCTGCGTGGCGCACCGCTCGCACGGCTCGTGCACGCGGTCCACAGACGGGTCGATCCGCCCGTAGCCGTCGTAGGTCAGGGAGGCGAAGACACCGCCCTCGAGCTCCACGTCGGCCGTATAGTAGCCGATACCGGGCCGGGTCCTCGACCACGCACCTGCCCGGGCGCGCACGGACGTAACCCGCGCTCCTCCGGCGAGGGTGCGCACCACATCGAGCTGGTGCGGTGCCTGGTTGAAGAGCAGTCCGCCGCCCAGCGCCTCGTCGAGGTCCGCAGCGCTGCGCGGCCGGGCCAGCCAGGCAGTGAAGGAAGCGCTCTGTACCGTGCGCAGCTCCCCGATCCGGCCGGAATTTACCACCGCCCGCATTGCGCGGAAGGCCGGGTCCAGGCTGCGTACCCCGCCGGCGAGCAGCAACACCCCCGCCGCGGCGGCGGCCGCGACCATCGCGTCGCAGTCGGCGACCGACACGGCCATCGGCTTCTCCACGACGACGTCGGCGCCGGCCGCGACCGCGAGCAGGACGTGCTGGCGGTGCAGCCGGGTGGGTGTAGCGACCCACACGACGTCGGCCCCGGCCGCACACAGCGCCTCGACGCTCTCGTGCACGAGACCGCCAGTCGCCTCGACGAACCACTCACGAGACGCCGGGTCGGGGTCGGCGCCGGCGACGAGCTCGACCCGCGGATCCTCGAGCAGTGACTCGACGACCAGCCGGGCGGCGAGACCGAGCCCGGCAACCCCGACCCGCAGCGGTGCCGAGCTCATCGCTTGCTGGCGCGCAGCAGCTCCTGTAGCCGACGCACAGAGTCCTGGGCAGCACCGGCGTCCCGCTCTCCGATGTGGTCGTGGCCGACCCAGATCTCGGCCTTGAGATCCTCGAGCAGGGTGCGTCGCGCGGAGGAGCCGTGATCGAGGTTGCTGAGCTCGATCACCACCTGGCGGTAGGCCGCGTCGAACTCCGCCTCACGGAAGAAGAACTGCTCGTCAGCCTCGGTGAGCGACAGCCGGTGGAGAAGCCCGTCGAGGCTGGGAGCGGTCAGGAAGTCGTCCTCCCAGACCACCACGTCCACGTCGCTGGTGGAGCGGCCGGTGATGTCCATGCTTCAGTTGCCCTTCGAGTGATGACGGCACCCGTGCGGGTGCCCTGATGGATAAGATCGTGACATGACGTCCGATTACTCGGATCCGAAGCCGACGCGCACGAGGCCTGCTCCGGCGTCCTCCTCGTCCCTCTCGTCGGTCGGCAACGCCCTGCTGCTTCTCGAGCACCTCGAGCACAACGGGTCCATCTCCGTCACCGAGACGGCCCGCCTGCTCGGAGTCGGCATCTCGTCGGCCCACCGGCTGCTGCGCACCGTCACCGATGCCGGCTTCGCGGTGCAGCGACGCTCGGGAGGCAGGTACGAGGCGGGGCACAAGCTGCTAGACATCGCCCTCGGTGCCCTGTCGCAGATCAACCTGCGCGAGATCGCCTACCCCCACCTGGAGGAGCTGAGCCGGCGGATCCCGGCGCAGATCTGGTTGATCCGGATGGACTCCTCGCGGGCCACCTCGCTCGACGCCCACCTGACGTCGGGGGTGCAGCTGGCCACTCCGGACTTCATCGCCAGCCGCCCGCTGCACACCCTGGCCTCCGGCAAACTGCTGCTCTCGACGCTGACCGCAAGCCACCTCAATCGTCTCTACCCGCACGAGCGGCTGCCCCCGGTGACGGCGCGCTCGATCACCTCCAAGGACCAGCTTTTCAAGGAGCTGGCCGCGGTGCGCCGGGCCCACTACGCCGTCCAGTTGGGCGAGAACATGCTGCCTTCGGGTGCGATCGCGGTCTCGGTCTACGGCTTGACCGGCGAGATCCTGGGTGCGCTGACCGTGAGTGGTCCGGTCGAGGAGTTCGACCGGGTCGGCCTGCACGAGCGACTGCCTCTCGTGCGCAGCGCTTCGGTCGCCATCACCGACGACATACACGAGCGGCTGCGCCAGCGCTGAGACCCCGGACCCGGTGACTGGTCCTGTCACAGGTCGAGCCTCAGTAGGCCGTCCTTGGCCCGACTGACGCAGATCATCATCGACTCGTTGCCCTCGCGCTCCTCGTCGGTGAGGACCGTGTCGCGATGATCGGGTAGGCCGCCGAGCACCCGCACCTCGCAGGTGCCGCAGTAGCCCTCCTGGCAGGAGTAGACGACAGGCGCGTCGTCCTTGATCGTGTCGAGGATGCTCTGGTCGGCGGGCACCTCGACGGTGCGGCCGCTGCGCACCAGTTCGACGGTGATCGGCGCGTTGACCAGCGACTCGTCGATGTCACCGGTAACAGCGGAGAACCGCTCCATCGACAACCGTCCCTGGAGACCGCGGGTGGCGCACGCCGCCTCCACCGCCTCGAGCATCGCGCCCGGCCCGCAGGCACAAACGACCCAGCCCTCGGGCAGGTCGTCGAGCAGCGACCCGAAGTCCGGGATGCCCTGCTCGTCCTGCGGCACCAGGGTGAGCTGGTCGCCGAGGCTGTCGACGAGTTCGTCGACGAAGGCCATCGCGCTCGCGGTGCGCCCGCCGTACACGACACGGACGGGCACGCCGACGGCCATCGCGCGGGCGACGACGGGAAGGATCGGTGTCACGCCGATGCCGCCGGCCAGGCAGAGATAGCCTGCGGCGTCCGGGACACGGAAGAGGTCGCGCGGTCGACTGACCTCGACCTGGGCACCGACGCGGACCTGGTCGTGGATCTCGAGCGAGCCGCCGCGACCGGTGTCCTCGCGGAGCACGGCGATCCGGTAGGACCCGGGCTCGTCGAGCGGTCCGCACAGGGAGTACTGCCGCAGCAGCCCCGAGGGCAGCCGGACCTCGACGTGGCTGCCGGGGACCCAGGCGGGCAAAGCGTCGCCCGTCGGGTCGGCCAGCTCGATCGAGACGACGTTGTCGGCCTCGAGCCGCATCTGGCGCACTAACATAGGGCGGTGGCTGGTCGCGTCGCCGTCGGCGCCGGGGGCGTGTGCTTCGGTGATGGTCACGTCACACCTTCATGGTCTGTCGGCGGGGGGAGCGGTCGGCAGGCGGTGAAGCCGGGCGCGCGAGGCGCCCGGACATCACATCGTGGCGGTGCCGAGGGTCTCGTCGTACTTGTCGAGCACGCTGGAGAAGTCGTCGAGTTCGGTGACGACCTCCAGCGGGCGGAGCTTGTAGAAGTCAGGCTCATGCGGCACCGTCGGGTTCTCCCCCTTCTGCAGCTTGCGAGCCATGTTGATCAGCAGCCGGCGCGCCGACAGCGCCGCCACGTCTGCGGTGCCGAGGTGCTCCTTGCTGCGGTCCACGATCTGCCCGCCCATGCCCTCCTGGAGGCTGCGGTCCTGCTCGTTGACGCCCCAGATACCGGTGAAGTTCACGTCGCGCTGCATGTCGCGGTCGATGTGGTAGTCGTTCTCGCGGTTGGCCGTGGGCACCCAGCCGTCGATGATGTAGCCGTCGGGCAGGGTGTAGGGTCGGCGCTCAACCCGCGGCGGGAACCCGCCGCCTTTCCAGAACTGTCTGACCTCGTCCTCGCTGAAGGGTCGGTCGTCGCGGCACTGGTAGTGGAAGGTCCAGGTGTGCTCGTCGTCGATCGGCACCCAGCAGCGGCCCGCGCCACCGGAGGCGGTCCCCGGGATCATGCTGTACATCGGGAAGAGCCACTTGGTCACGCGCCAGTAGTACTCCTCGTCGAGGGTCCGGCGCGCGCCGTAGCAGAAGCCGTACGACGTCTCCAAGAGGCTAAGTCGCGGAGCACCATCGAGGGCAGCCCGGTCCAAGACAATGGGCGACTGCGCTACCAGCGCCTCCGGGTTGTAGGCCTCCTTACTGGAATGCAGGAACGAGATGTGGCTGGTGTCGATCTCGCCTTCCATGCCTTGGGCCCAGTTGGTGCGCTGCAGCCACTTCGCAACGAACTGGTGGCCCTCCGGGGCGGTCACCCACTCGAACTGCGGGATCCGCTCAGGCTGGTGCTCGGCCGGGCCCATGTAGATCCACACGACGCCGCCCTGCTCGTGCGTGGGGTACGCGACCTGCTTGATCCGCTGCTTGAACTGACGCCCGGGCGGCTCGTTGGGCATGTCGACGCAGTTGCCGTCGACGTCGAACTTCCAGCCGTGGTAGGCGCAGCGGATGCCGCACTCCTCGTTGCGACCGAAGAACAGCGGCGCCTGGCGGTGCGGGCACCGGGCACCCATGATCCCGACCTTGCCGTTGGTGTCGCGGAACCCGACCAGGTCCTCGCAGAGTAGCCGCAGGCGGATGGGGTCCCCGTCGTTAACGGGCAGCTCGTCGCTCGTCATGGCGGGCAGCCAGAAACGTCGGAAGAGCTCGCCCATGGGCGTGCCCGGACCGACCCTCGTGAGAGTCTCGTTGTCCTCGACAGACAGCATGGCGAATTCCTTTCGGTTCGTAGATCGAGCCCGGCCGCCGCCCCGCAGACCGGCGGCCGGCAGGCGGGGTCAGGCGGGGTCGGACAGGCTCCAGGAACCCGTGGCGCCGTCGTAGCGCATCATCACGTAATTGCCGGTGTCACTGCCCCGGTGGTTTTCGTCGCTGTAGCTGAGCGTCCAGTTGAGTCCCTGGAAGTCGGTGAGACCGCTGAGGTAGTCGAGCATCTTCTGCTTGTCGCCACCGCCCTCCTCTAGCGTGGAAGAAATCAACTGGAAGGAGTCGTAAACACCCTGGACGACGAAGGAGGGCGCGGCGCCGGTCTCCTTCTCAAACGCGGCCTGGAAGTCCTTGACCTGCTGGGCGCGCTCGGCGTCCTCCAGCTCGTCGGGCAGCCACGAGGGCGCGACGGCGAACTCGAGGTCGGTCGGCAGGAAGTCCTGGGCGGCCTCGAAGAACGAGGACGTCGTGTTGGACCAGATCATTGCGGTCGGGATGTCAGACATGCCCAGCAGGTCAAGGCCCTTGAGGGCCACGCCGGCCGCCGCGCCGGAGGCCGCGACGTATACGTAGTCGGGGTCGGTGTTCTTGAGTCGGTTGAGCTGGGCGGAGACGTCGACGTCGGTCGGCGCCATCGTCTCGACGGTGATGTCGAGGTCCATCTCTTCGTTGAGCTCGTTGAGGTTGTCGACGGCGGTCTGGCCGGTGGTGTCGCTGGCGGCGAGGACGGCGACCTTCTGGTAGCCCTTGGCCTTCGCGTACTCCAGCGTGGTGCGGTCCAGGTCGATGGCCGAGCCCGAGGCGGTGAAGACCGAGGAGCCCGCCGGCGGGTCGACGTAGGGCGAGGAGGTGATCGTCGGCGGGCCGGCCTGGAGAACGGCCTTGGCCGCCTCGAAGGTGCCTCCGAGGATCGGACCGAAGACCATGTCGACCTGGTCCTGCTGGACCAGCTTGCGCGCACAGTTGGCCGCGCCCTCGGGCGTGGTCTCGTCGTCGCACACGACGTACTCGATGTCGACGTCCTGGGCGTCCGGGTCGATGTCCTGGAAGACCTTCAGGGCGGACTCGAAGTCGGTGCCGATCAGCGAGGCGGGACCCGTCAGCGGCAGGATCACGCCGACCTGGTAGTTGCCGTCGGCGCCGCTGGACGCGGTGTCGTCGCCCCCGCCGCAGCCGGCCATCGCGAGCGCCGAGACGCCTGCTATCGCGGTGGCGAGGATCTTGCTCTGGTATGCCTTCATCTGTGCTTGTTCTCCCTAGCTTCCAAGGAACGCGGAACGGATGCTCTCCGCGTCGTTCATCTCGCTGGAGTCGCCCTCGAGAACGACTCGACCGCCGCTGAGCACGTAGGACCTCGACGAAACCCGGGTGGCGGCGGCCACGTTCTGTTCGGCGACCAGCACGGTCAACCCGCGGCGGTTCACCTCGGCCAGTGCCTCGAACACCTGAGCGATCAGGCG
This sequence comes from Nocardioides sp. 31GB23, assembly GCF_040012395.1. Classification (NCBI taxonomy): domain Bacteria; kingdom Bacillati; phylum Actinomycetota; class Actinomycetes; order Propionibacteriales; family Nocardioidaceae; genus Nocardioides; species Nocardioides sp. 31GB23. The sequence goes on from NZ_JBDYKJ010000067.1 coordinate 11,995, forward strand.
CGGCGCCAGGCCCAGCGACGGCTCGTCGAGCAGCAGCAGGCGCGGGCGGGCGACGAGGGCACGGGCGATGGCGAGCATCTGCTGCTCGCCGCCCGACATGGAGCCGGCGAGCTGGGTGAGCCGCTCGGCCAGGCGTGGGAAGAGCTCGAAGGTCTCGGCGAACGCCGCGGCAGCGTCGCTCGCCGTACGGCGTCCGGGCAGCGCGTCGAGCTGGAGCCGGAGGTTCTCCTCCACTGTCAGGTCCGGCACCAGGGCACGGCCCTCGGGGACGATCCCGACGCCGGACCGGACGAGCTGGTGGGTCTTCGTACGACGCCTCGGCTCACCGTCGATGAGCACGTCGCCGCTGACGACGTCGGCGGCACCCATGATCGCCTTGAGCAGCGTGGACTTGCCCGCGCCGTTGGGGCCGAGCACGGAGACCAGCTCGCCGGCGGCCACCTGCATCGAGACGCCGCGCAACACTTGCACCTGGCCGTACCCGGCGACGAGGTCGGTGACGACGAGGCTGCTGCTGCTCGCAGCCGCGCTCTTGCTAGACGCCGAGGTAGGCATCGAGCACCTCCTGATTGTTGCGGACCGACTCGGGCGTGCCCGAGCCGATGACTTTGCCCTCGCTGAGGACGACGATCTCGTCGCTGACCCCCATCACAAGGCCCATCTCGTGCTCGACGAGCACGATGGCCAGCCCCTCGGAGGCGAGACGGCCCAGCAGCGCGGAGAGTCGCTCGATCTCGTCGGGGAAGAGCCCGCCCGCGGGCTCGTCAGCCAGGAGCACCGTCGGTGCACCGGCCAGGGCACGGGAGAACTCGAGCATCTTCTGGTGCCCGGTGGACAGCAGTCGCGAGGGCACGTTCTCGAGGTGGGCGATGCCCGTCGCGGCGAGGGCGGCCCGGCCGGCCTCGACCATGGCGCGCCGCTCGGCGAGAGTCGAGCCGACGAGGCCGCGAACCATCCCCGAAGACGAGCGACGGTAGGCGCCGAGCGTGGCGACCTCGAGCGCCGTCATGTCACCGGGCACCCGGGGCAGCTGGAAGGTCCGGGCCACGCCGAGGCGGGCGCGGGCGTCGGCGCCGACGGCTGTGACGTCCTGGCCGCCCAGACTGACGGTGCCGTCCGAAGCGACGGTGCTGCCGGCGAGCACGCTGAGGCAGGTGCTCTTGCCGGCGCCGTTGGGCCCGATCAGCCCGAGGATCCGGCCGGGGGCCACCGCGAGGGAGACGTCGTCGAGGGCCCGCAGGCCGCCGAAGCTCCGACCGACGCCGTCGGCGATCAGGATCGCCGTGCGCGGGGCACCCTCGACCTCGGCGGTCGTCATCAGAGCTGCGGGAGCGTCGACCAGGTCGGCTGGCACCTCGTACTCGGCCAGGTCCGTCGCGCTCGGCGTGCCGGAACCGTGGCGGACCCGGCCCACCAGAGCGGTCACCCCACCGACCAGGCCGCGCGGCACGAGCAGCACCAGGACGACGATCGCGCCGCCGTAAATCGTGAGGTGGTACGTCGCCGGCGCGGTCTGACCAACCCACTCGATGGCCGGGATGCCCAACACCGCGCCGAACACCGTGCCGAAGCCGCCCAACAGCAGTCCGATGATCGCGTCCAGCCCGCCGGTAAGGCCGAGCACGGGCGGGGCTACGTACAGCAGCGTGTGGGCGTAGAGCACGCCCGCGACGGCGGCGAAGGCGGCGGAGAGCACGAACACCTTGAGCTTGACGGCGAACGCCGAGACGCCGATCGCGGCGGCCAAGTCGGGGTCGTGGCCGACCACCGTGGCAGCCGACCCGAAGCGGGAGCGGACCAGGCGCAGCGAGAGCGCGACCACGACCGCGACCACGATCCACACCACTGAGAAAAGCCGCTCGGGCGTGGCCAACGTGAAGCCGCCGATGGTCAGGGGGGTTGAGACCCCCAGGCCGGAGGGACCACCGAGCTGGTCGGGCAGGCCGTTGGCGAGCGCTTCGGCACCGATCGCGAGGGCGACGGTGGCGAGCGCGAAGTAGTAGCCCTCGAGCCGGAGCACGACCAGTCCGAGCACCGCGGCCACGGCCGACGTGCCGACGATCGCGACCAGGGCCCCCAGCCAGGGCGACTCGGTCCAGCGCGCGCTGGTGATCGCCACGATGTAGGCGGAGACCCCCATGAACATGGTCTGGCCCAGCGAGAGTTGGCCGGTGTAGCCGAGCAGTAGGTCGAGGCCGACGCCGACGATGACCAGGATGCCGGCGAAGGTGATGATCGACAGCCAGTAGGGCGAGAACACGAGCGGGCCGACCAACGCGATGACCGCGATGGCCGCGAAACTGATGCCGACCAGGCGGGCGGCGCCGAGGCGGGCCGTGAGCGAGGAGCGGGTCAGGGCCAGCGGCGTCACGGGACGGCGTACGGCGCGGGTGGCCCGACGGGTTGCAAGGAAGCCGGTAACGCTGGCGCTGCCACCGGCTCGCACGATCAGCAGCACGATCAGCAGGCTGAGCGCGACCGGCGTCTTGAAGGCAGCGTCCCAGTAGTAGGAAACCATCGACTCGGTGACGCCGAGCACGACCCCGCCGATCACGGCGCCGGTCGCCGAGCGCAGCCCGCCGAAGGCGGCCGCGATGAAGCCGTAGATGGTCAGCAGCAGGCCGGACTGGTAGTCGACGAAGACCAGCGGCGCGACGAGGCCCCCGGCGAGCGCGCCGGCGGCGCCGGCGAGGCCGTAGGCCGCCATCGAGAGGGAGCGCACGTCGATGCCGAGCAGGCCGGCGCGCGAAGACAGCGCCGAGACGGCGCGCATCTTCCGACCGATACCCGTGCGCTGGAGCATGTACCAGAACAGGACGCACACGAGCGCCGTCACGGCCCACAAGATGATCGTCTGGATGCTCAGGCGGGCGCCGAGAAAGTTGACAGGCTCGCGGTCGATGACCTCCGGCAGGCTGCGCTGGCCGGTTCCCCACAGGAGCTTGGCGACGCCCGACATCAACAGGGCCAGGCCGAGGGTGCCGAGCAGTTGCGCGGCGTGCGGCGCCTCGGCAAGCCGTGAGAGCACGACCCGATTGAGGGCGGCGGCCAGCAACCCGATAGCCACAACCGCGAGGAGCAGCGCGACCGGGAGAGGCACCCCGAGGGCGATGAGGGTGGTTGCGGACAGCGCGCCCCAGACGTAAAACTCGCCCTGGACGAGATTGACGATCCCCGAAATTCGGAAGACCAGGACGATGCCGAGTCCGAGCAGCGCGTAGATCGCGCCGACGGTAAGACCGCCGATCAGGCTCTGGACCATGTGTGTCTCCTCCTCATCCCGGACTGGCCGGTCGAATCCGGATGGTTCGTCTGGCGCTGCACGCCACGACACGAACGCGGGCGCCCTGCGAGCGACGCGACCGGTTCGTCGACGGCCCACCAGAGTCGACCGGGGCGCTTACACGCGGCGACACCGCCCCGACCCAGGGACCTGTGACGTCGGACACTTACAGCCAGGCAGCCCAAAGTCGAGATCGCGGTCACGATCTTCCGCTATGCGGAAAACTTAGGTTGACCTGCGCAAACCGCCAATGCGTGCAAGATTGCATTCAGAATTGTTCGAGTTTACGGTGGTGGCTCACACCACAAGGAGGACGTCCATGATCGTGATTTGGGGAGGTACGGGCTTTATCGGCCTGCACACCGCTGCGGAGCTCATCGAGCAGGGAGAGCAGGTGGTGCTGACCACCTACTCGCGACACCGCGAGACGCCGTACCTCCGGGCCGCCGTGGAGCGTGGTGACGCCGTGCTGGAGCCGGTCGACCTCCGGGACGCGGACAGCGTGATGGCGGTCGCCGACAAGTACCGGCCGACCAGCATGATCGACATCAGCGGCTACCCGCCCAAGGAGATGGACCCGGCCGACGAGGTCCGTTCCCGCGTCGCCAACTACGTCAACGTCCTCGAGGCGGCCCGCAAGCTCGACGTCGAGCGGCTCACGATGACCAGCTCGTTCGACGTCTACTACGGACTTCCGCAGACCAAGCTGCCGTACCGCGAGGACGAGCCCGTGCCCCTGCAGGAGTCCGAGGACCACTTCATCGTTCAGTCCTGGGCCAAGAAGACCCTCGAGTCAATCGCCAGCATGTACCGCCGCCAGCAAGACCTCGACATCGTCACCGTGCGTCCCGCCGGCGCCTTCGGCCCGATGTACCGCACGTTCCTCAACGTGCCGAGCCGGATGGTCCGCGCCGCAGTCAAGGGCGACGAGCCGACCTTCCCTCGCGAGCCCGACGGCCGTCCGCGCGCGGACTTCGGCTACGACCAGCTCTATGTCAAGGACATCGCCCGAGCCATCGCCGGACTGCACCTCAAGAAGGACCTCGCGCACCCCGTCTACAATATCGGCAGCGGCGAGGTGCTGACCAACGAGCAAATCCTCCACGCCGTCCAGGCCGCGGTACCGGGCTTCGACTACGAGCTCGCGCAGACCCCCGCTGACGAGCCGCCCGCGCTGAAGATGGTCGTTGACGTGACGCGTCTGCGCGACGAGCTGGGGTTCGAGCCGCGCTATAGCGTGACCGAGGCCATCGGCGAGTACGCCGAGTGGCTGCGAGAGCACGAGCTCTGAGGCGGGCTCGCTTCCCGCGCCCCACGGCCGACGAACGAGGACAGCCACCGGACCGACCGTCCGGTGGCTGTTCTGCTCCTTAGAAATAGACCGAGCTACGTGCGCTACCGGAGCGCAGCCGGACATGGTCGACCGCCGACGCCAGGACTTCGTTCTGGGCAGTCGGCGTGCTGCTCATTGCTTTCGAGGGTCACGAAGCACCCAGGTGTCCCAACGGTCTAGGTGTCACTGACACGGCCATCGGTGGATGCCGGCCTCGAGCGGCCGTTTCAAGTCGCCCGCGATGACCATAGTTGCCCCCCCCCCTTCGCCGAGGGCGCAAGGCTGCACACCACATCAGTCGGCGGCGATACCAGCGAGGAACGTTGGCCGACATCCTCCGGCCGGCAGGACTGACCGCGCAACATAAGACCACCACTGACCATCAGTCAGCGAGCGCCGCGACGCCTCCCGGCGGGTCTGAATCAGAGCGGCTTGGCGAGCTGGTCGCTCAGCGCGTCCAGCTCGTCGGCGCTGCTGAGACCGGCGGCAAAAAGCCACGCCTTGGCCCCACCGTGGCGCCGGTCCAGCTCGTCGAGGTAGCGCAGCGCCGCCTCGGGCTCGGCGCGCTTGGCCTCAACAGGCATCGCCGAGAGCCGCTCGCCGTACGTCGGGAGGGCGATGAGAAGGTCGAAGACCCCGTTCAGCTCCACGGAGCCCGAGGCGTAGTCCTCGGCGATCGCCGCTCACTCAACCCCGATGGCGTCGAGCACCATCATCATCGCCGCACCCGTGCGGTCCTTGCCCACGGTGCAGTACACTAGCGCGCGCACGCCTTGCGGCTCGGCCAGCGCGCGGACCAGCGCCACGATCTCGTCCTGGGAGTGGTCAAGGTAGGCGAGGTAGTGCGGGGCCAACGGGTCTTGGTCGGCGAAGCGCGGGACGGGTGAGCCCTCCTGCACGGTCGAGGCGACGACCAGCGGCACCGAAAGGCGTCGGTGGTCGGAGACGGCGAGACCGCCCTCGCCCTCAGACGTGCCCTCGGCCGGCGACCGCAGGTCGGCCACGAGCCGCAGGCCGAGCTCGTCAGCGAGGGCCCGGCCGTCGTCCTCGGTAAGCAGCTGCGGGGTGCCGCTGCGGTAAGGCACGCCATCACGGACCCGGCGCCCGTCGGTCGTCGGCAGCCGCGCATGCCCCGCAGGTTGAGGACCCGGGGCGCCTCATGCGTGCCGCCGACGATGCACCGACTGGAACACCTGGTACTCCGCGAGGCCCTCCGGACCGAACTCCACGCCCAGCCCGCTCTCCTTGCGACCGGCGCAGGGCGCCGCGTGGTTGGACGCGTTAAAGGTTGACGCTGATGTTACCGGTCTCGATCCTCCGGGCGACCTCCACGGCGCGCTGCTCGTCGACGCCGAAGACCGCGCCCCCAAGGCCGTAGCGACTGTCGTTGGCGACCGCGACGGCATGGTCGGCGTCGTCGTAGCGCAGGATGCTCAGGACCGGACCGTAGATCTCCTCCTGGGCGATCCGCATGCCGGGGTCGACATCGCGGAACACCGTCGGAGCCACGAAGTAGCCCTCGTCGAGATGGGCCGGCCCTGGAGGCAATAATGACACGCTCTCGCCCCTGCTGACCCGCGAGAACGGCTCCCCGGTCCTCGAGACGGGGAGCGCCGGCCACCACGCGGCGGTGCAGTTGCGGCACTACGCCGACCAGACGTCATACGTCGAGGACGAGGTCCGCCCGTTCGTGGGCCTCGACGCCGAGGCCGTCGTACGTCGGCTCCCGGTCGGGGTGGCAGGCTTGATTGCGCCGTGGAGCTACCCGCTCGGCCTGGTCCTCACCAAGCTCGCGCCGGCGCTGATGGCGGGGTGTACTACGGTCATCAAGCCCGCGCCCGAGACGCCGACGCACGTGCGTGCCCTGGTCGCGGTGGCCAAGACCGCGGGCCTGCCGACCGGAGTGAATAACGTCGTCACCGGCGGCCCGGCCACCGGTGCCGCCCTGGTGGAGCATCCCGACGTCGACAAGGTCGCGTTCACGGGCTCAACCGCTACTGGACGGGTTATCGGCAAGACCTGCGGGCGGATGTTGCGACCGGTGACCCTTGAGCTTGGCTGCAAGTCGGCCGCGGTGCTGCTGGACGACGGGGACCTGGACCTGCTGGCGAGCTCGGTCATCCGGCTGAGCCTGCGAAACAGCGGCCAGACCTGCTACGCGTGTACCCGGCTCCTCGCCCCCGCGTCGCGCTACGAAGAGATCGTGGACCGGGTGGCCGATGCCGTCGGGTCCGCGCCGCATGGCGATCGCCTCGGTCCCTCTACAGTGTTCAGTCCGGCGGTGTCCGCGCGTCAGCGCGAGCGCGTCGAGGGCTACATCCGGATCGGGCAGCAGGAGGGTGCGCCGCCGTCACCGGCGGGTCGCGGCGTCGGCGAAGGCCCGCGGCCGCGCCCGCGCGGCACGCTGGGCGACGGGGGTGGGACTCCAGGCCGGCAGGGCCCGGCGGGCCGCGGCGACGACCCGGTTCACGTCGGTGTCGTCGCCGTCGGGCACGCGGGCGTGGAGTTCCTCGCTCGCCGGGTCGACCACGTCGATGCGGTTCTACGCCGAGGCGGCGACCCACCCGCCGCCGACGTAGATGTCGTCTTACAGCTCGATCGCCGACGTCGAGGTCATCCGACGACGCCGACCGGGGCACCGACGTTGTCGAGCGCGACGATGCCGGCCGCGGTGTTGGACACCGGGATGTGGTAGCCGGAGTAGCCCTCGACCACCTTGTCCGAGAGCGCGCCCCGCATCACCAGCCACATCACGAGCTCGGCTCCCTCGGACCCGGCCTCGTGGATGTACTCGGTGTTGGTGAGCCCGGCGAGCCGGTCGGGGTGGTCGACGATCTCCTCGAGGAAGCGCCTGTCGAACACCTCGTTGATGTGCCCGGCCCGGCGACCCTGCAGCTGGTGCGACATGCCGCCCGTCCCGATGACGCCGACTCGGCGTTCCTCGCCGAACGACGCGACAGCACGACCGATCGCCCGACCGAGGTCGAAGCAGCGCTGTGCGCTGGGCGTCGGCTGCTGCACGACGTTGACCGCGATGGGGACGACCCGCACGGGCCACTCCTGGGGGCTGCCGAACAGCACCGTCATCGGCACGGTGAACCCGTGGTCGACGTCGAGCTGCTGGCAGACCGCGAGGTCGAAGCCTTCGGGAATGACCTTGTCGATGAGGTGCCACGAGAGGTCGAGGTCGCCCTCGGCCACGGCCACCTGACGCGGCCCGTAACCCTCGTCGGCCGGCGCGTAGGAGGGCGCGGCGCCGATGGCGAAGGTCGGCAGCAGCTCGAGCGAGAACGCCGAGGCGTGGTCGTTGTAAATCACGATCAGCGTGTCGAGCTCGCGCTCGGCCACCCAGTCCCGGATCGGGGCGAAGGTGTCGAAGACGGTCGCCGTGGGACCGCCCGAAGTCCCCTCCATCATCGCGCCGAGCGCCGGGATGTGGGACACGCCGACTCCGGCGACGACCTCAGCCATGGGGCTTCCGCCCGCCATTACGCATCATCTCGATGAACTCCTCGGTGGTCTGACCGGCCATGCTCGCCACGATGTCGGGCACCTTGAGCCCGTCGACCATGCCGATCTTGTAGATGAAGTAGATGTTGCCGCCGAGCTCAATCATCCGGTGGAAGTCGCGCCGGCGTACCGCGTCGCGCTGCTCCTCGTCGAGGCCGAAGCGCTCCATGAACGTTTCCGGCTCGGCGACGAACGCCGCGCGCTCGGCCTCCTTGTTGAGGGCGATCGCGAGATTGTTCAGCGGCAGCCCGACCCGGGACCGGCGACCGTCGAAGACGACGGTGCCGGGGATCTCCCCCTCGATGTCCGGATCCGGCGCCCGCTCGCTCAAGCGTCCACCCGGGACAGGCGCTTCGCAAGTCGCGGGAACGCGGCGAGGGCGTTGTCCTCGAAGATCGCGCGGCGGTCGGCGTCGCTGAGGAAGGCGATCCTCTCGACGACGGGCTTGATGTCGTCGAAGTGGTGACCGGTGTCCGGGTTCATCGCCGAGCCGCTGCCTGGGCGCTCGGTGCCGAAGAGCACCCGGTCCGGGCCCACGGTGCGCAGCAGCAGCTCCAGCGAGGCCGGGTTGTGCAGCACGCTGTCGAAGTAGAACCGGCGCAGCGAGACCTCGAAGCGCTCCTCGTCCTCGTTGCCACCCAGCAGCGGCAGCAGCCGCTCGGCCTGCCAGCGACCGATCTGGTAGGGCACCGACCCGCCGCCATGGGAGATCATGATCTTCAGCTCGGGGTAGCGCGCGAAGACGTCACTGCGCAGCAGCGACAGGATCGCGATCGACTCCTCGGTAATGAAGTGCTCACTGTAGGACTCGCGCCCGGAGTAGCAGCCGGCCGAGTGGATTTGCATCGGCACGTCGAGCTCGATCAGCTTCTCGTAGAGCGGCCACCAGTATTCCTCGTTCAGGGTCGGCGTGACGCCGGTGCCTTCGGCGGGGTCGGGGTTGACCACGACGCCGACGAAGCCGAGGTCGTCGACCGCGCGGTGCAGCTCGGGGAAGGCGTGCGAGACCGGCTGACCGTGCGCGATGGGGAGACCGGCGACGCCAGCGAAGCGGGTCGGGTGCATCGCGACGGTGCGGGCGATGACGTCGTTGTGGGCGGCGATCCACGGCTCGACCAGCGACACCGGCGTCATCGAGTGACCCATCTGGTAGGGCCGCGGCGAGAGCAGCTGCACATCCGTGCCGACCTCGTCGAGGGCCGCGACGTTGATCGCCGCGCACGCGGACACGTCGTCATCGCTCACCTTCGGCGAGCCGAAGTGGTAGCCGCCGTTGGCGAGCAGGTTGGCCCGGAACGCGTACAGACCGTCCGGGGCGACGAGGTGGGCGTGGGCGTCGATGATCATCGGTCGTGCCTTTCGAGGTGTTCGAGGTTGGCGACCAGCTCGCACTGGAGGTGCTGCGCGGCCGAGAGCTGCTGGACGAGGGTGTGACGTGCCGGTCGGCTGGCCGGGTCGGGGAAAGCCGCGACCCAGTGCTCGTCGATCAGTTCGCGGATCGAGCGGTCCCTGACGAAGAAGGTGCACTTCGCGATGTCGCCGAGGGTGCCGCCGGCGGCCTCGACGAGCGCAGCGATGTTGTCGAAGATCAGCGCGACCTGGGTGGCGGCATCCCCGGGGATCTTGCCCTCTCGGTCCATGCCGTTGATGCCGCTGGACATCAGCAGGGAGCCCACGAGCGAGGCCTGCGGGATGGGGGCGCCGCCGTGGTGGAGTCCCTCGACCTCGATCGAGCGTCGCCAGGTCGGCTTCGGGGTGCTCATCAGTTCCTCCGAGTCTGCAGCGCGTGGTAGCCGGCAGCGGCTCGGGCGTCGCGCAGAGTGGCACCGGCCTCGACGGCCTGGCGGATGGCGTCCTCGGCGTCGCGGATGCCGACGGACAGGTCGATCACCTCGGAAATCCGGGCGGCGGGCACGCACACGACGCCGTCTGCGTCGCCCAGGAGGTAGTCAGCCGCCTCGACGCAGACACCGCCGACGGTGACGGGGACGTCGTAGTTCTCGACCCGAACCCGGTCCTTGCCGGTCCGCATCCAGCGCGAGCGGGCGTAGACCGGGTAGCCGAGCTCCACGGCGCGGTCGGAGTCTCGGCAGACGCCGTCGATGACGGTGCCGGCCAGGCCCTTCTGCGAGGCGGTGGCAGTGAGCAGGTCTCCCCAGACGGTGGTGTCGAAACGGGCGGCGTTGTCGATCACGACGGCGGTGCCGGGAGCGAGGTCGTCGATGTAGTCGCCGACGGTGCCGCCGGTCCCGGTGATCGGGACGTAGCGCACGGTGAACGCGCGCCCGGCCAGCCGGTCGGTGCGCTGCAGCGGGAGCAGGCCGGCGATCTGCCCGGGGATGCCCAAGCGGTCCATGGCATCGCTGACGTGGCTGGTGTCGAGCAGCAGCAGGTCGCGCAGCGTCGGGTCGAGGGTCTCGGTCATCGGCTGGTGTCCTTCTGGGTGGTGGTGAGGAGGATTTCGTAGTCGGCGCCCATGACGTCAACCATGGGGATCCCCTGGTCGACCCGCTCGACCATGGCGCGCTCCTTCGCGACGACGAGCTCGGCCTTGTCGAGCACGGCGTCGATCGAGCCGGCCGGGACGAAGACCACGCCGCTGCCGTCGGCGACGACGTAGTCGCCGGGACGCACCGCTATCCCGGCGATCTCGACGTCGATGTTCCAGTCGCGCTCGACGACGCGGCTGCGCGCGGTGACGGGTACGCCGGTGACGGCGAAGACGGGAAGACCGAGGGCGGTTGCCTCGTCGACGTCGCGCACGGCACCGTCGACGACGATGGCCTCGATGCCGCGGCGACGGGCGCCCGCGCTGAGCACCCCGCCCCAGCCCGAGACGTGCGGGCGCCCGGCGTGGGCGACCACGATCACGTCATCGGGACCCGAGGCGTCCACCGCGGCGGTGCCGAGGTGGCGTGGGGCGGTTACGGTACCTGCCTCGACGAGCTCCAAAGTGACGGCGCGTCCGGCGACATGGTGGCGCCCGGTGACCGAGTGCAGGCCCAGCGCCGCACCGACGAGCCCGAGGGCGTCCAGCGCGTCCGAGACGGCGCAGGTGTCGAGCGCCCTGAGGCGCGCGACGCGGGTCGCGTCCGACGTCACTGGGGGTTGATCGGCAGCCATCAGTTGCACGTCCTCAGGTATCGGGGGCACGAGGTGACGCTACTTGCATTTCTGATTGAATGCAATCTTGCATTCGCTTCAGGCGCGGGCCCCCATCTCCCCCCAAGACAGCAGGGTCGTGAGTTCGGCAAGCACGCTCGCGAGCGCCGCCTCCACGTCGCCCCCCGAGGCACCCGCGCCGATCTGGCCGAACCAGACCTCACCTCGGCGTTGGGCAGGCGCGGCTGGTCATTCATCGCCGCGCGGACGTCCTCCGCGTAGCGAAACAGCGACCGAAGCCGGCCCGCGTCTTTCTCGTCGTTCCACCAGATGGGAGCCGTGTCACCAAGCCGTCGGAAGAGGTCGTGCTGACGACCTGAGGTGAAGACTTCGAGGTCCATCAGGTCAATGCCGTCGGTCAGCGCTGAGCCCACGTGCCGCCTTCCTTCGTACCGCCGCGGCCCTATGGGAGCATGGCGAGCTGCCTGCATGGACTTTCGAATTCAGTTCTGAAGACAATAGGGTGTGTCCTACGCCGCTGCAACCCCGAATATGACTGGGTCATGGTCGGCGACAAACCAACTTGACACCTATCGGACATCGACCAACTGCCAAGAGGGGCGCACAGATGAGCACGGAGACCGAAAAGTACCGCCAGGCCCGCGACCTACTGCAGAGCCTGTCCAGCGACTACTCGAAGGCGGTCCAGGATTTCGTCTGGCCTGACTTCGGCGACCGCTTCAACTGGGCCATCGACTGGTTCGACGCGTTTGCGCGCGGCAACGACAGCATCGCGCTGTGGATCGTGGAGGAGGACGGCAGAGAGGCCCGCTACACCTTCGACGAGATGGCGCGACGCTCCGACCAGGTAGCGGCCCACCTGAGCGGCATCGGGGTCGGTCGTGGCGACCGGGTCCTGCTCATGCTCAACAACCAGGTCGAGCTCTGGGAGGCGATGCTTGCGGTGATGAAGATCGGTGCGGTGATCCTGCCGACCACGACGGCGCTGGGCCCCGTTGAGCTGGTCGACCGAATCACCCGTGGCGGCGCCCGGCACGTGATCGTCAACGCCGTCGACACCGCGAAATTCGACGGCGTCGCCGGCGACTACACCCGCCTCGCGGTGGCCCCCTCCGGCGCCGCTACCCCCGAGGGCTGGCTGTTGTACGCCGACGCGTACGCGCTCGGCGTACCGGCCGCCGAGCACCCGGGTACCGCCCCGAGCGACCCGCAGCTACTTTACTTCACCTCCGGGACGACCAGCCGCCCCAAGCTCGTCGAGCACACCCAGGTCTCCTACCCGGTCGGGCACCTCGCGACGTCGTTCTGGCTCGCGGCCAAGCCCGGCGACGTGCACCTCAACATCTCCTCGCCCGGCTGGGCCAAGCACGCCTGGTCCTGCTTCTTCGCGCCCTGGATCGCCGAGGCGACGATCTTCATCTACAACTACTCGCGCTTCGACGCGGCCGCCCTGCTCGGCCAGTTGCGTCGGGCCGGGGTCAACACCTTCTGCGCTCCCCCGACCGTATGGCGGATGCTGATCAAAGCCGACCTGTCGGGTGGTCCCGGCGCACTGCGCGAGCTGCTGTCCGCCGGAGAGCCCCTCAACCCGGAGGTGATGAACCAGGTTCGCGAGCACTGGGGCCTGACCATCCGCGACGGCTTCGGCCAGACCGAACTGCCGCTGGCCGTCGGCAACGTGCCCGGCATGCCCGTCAAGCCCGGCTCGATGGGGCTGCCGCTGCCCGGCGTGCCGATCGTCCTGGTCGACCCCTTGACCGGCGAGCCGGCCGACGAGGGCGAGATCTGCGTCGACCTTTCTCGGCGACCGATGAGCCTGATGACGGGCTACCAGGACGATGAGGAGCGCAACGCCGACGCGATGCGCGGCGGCTACTACCACACCGGTGACGTGGCCTCCCGCGACGCCGACGGCTACATCTTCTACATCGGCCGCACCGACGACGTCTTTAAGGCGTCCGACTACAAGATCTCGCCCTTCGAACTCGAGAGCGTCCTGATCGAGCACCCGGCCGTCGCCGAGGCCGCGGTCGTGCCGGCGCCCGACGAGGTGCGCCTGGCCGTGCCCAAGGCGTACGTCGCGCTGGCTCCCGGCTTCGAGCCGACCCGCGAGACCGCCGCCGACATCTTCCGCCACGCCCGCGCCGGGCTCGCGCCGTACCAGCGGATCCGGCGCCTGGAGTTCCTCGAGCTGCCCAAGACCATCTCCGGCAAGATCCGCCGCGTCGACCTGCGCGGACGCGAGGAGGAGGCCGTCACCGGCACCACCGAGGTCAACGAGTGGCGCGAGGACCAGTTCCCGGAGCTGCGCGGCGACGCCTGACCTGCATCACTCGGAGCCCTCAGAGCTCCGTAAGCTTTCAGAGGAAGGTCGGCTCCGCACCCTCGATGGTCGCCCGTCGGTGATCGGAGCTGGCCTTCAGCAACTCGGCCTCGTTGTGGGTCTCGATCGCGGCGATGATCCGATCGTGGAACTCCACGGCGGCCTTGCGGTCCGAGGAGTTCCGGTAGCCCCGGGCGATGTAGGCGTCGGCCAGCGGCCAGATGCGCTGCACCTCTTCGGAGATGAGGTTGCGTGTGGAGAGCTGCCACAGCACGCTGTGGAACTCGTGGTTCAGGTCCACGATCTCGAACCAGTCCGCGACATCGACAAGATCGGCCATCTGGGAATTGAGCTTCTTGAGCCGCGCGAGCGTCTTACCGTCCGGCCACTCCAGGGTGCGCAACAGCTCGGACTCGAGTACGTCGAGCAGGAAGTGGATCTGCGCGAGCTCGTCGTGCGTCCTCTTGGCGACGATGAACCCCTGCTGGCTGCGGTAGTCGAGCAGGCCCTGGTTGGCGAGCACCAGCAATGCCTCCCGCAGCGGCACCCGGCTGATCCCGAGCTCGGTGGCGAGTCGCTCCTGGCGCAACTGCTCTCCGGGGAGCAGCTCCCCACGCACGATGCGACGCTTGATCGCCGCGATCGCCCGGGACGTGCCGGTCTCCCGAATGACTCTCTCCGACTTCACCGCCATAATCCGGAGTGTATAGAGCAAGTCGGGTGTGAGCACCGACAGCGCCCCGCAGAGCGGTGTCCGACCCCGGCCGGTCTTCGTCGCAGGCCGAGAGGCCCTGGCGTTACCAACCCCCAGTCTTGGCCCCCCAACCCCTGTCGAGAGCCAGTGAGAACTGCCCAGGGGCGGTCATGAAACCTGCCCGGTGACGGTCACGAGATCTGCCCGGTGGTGGCCATGGGA